>JANXVN010000153.1 GCA_025351645.1 Ferruginibacter sp. | reverse complement strand
CCAGGCCTTCAGCCGCTTGTATTTATAGTCGGATCCCGCTTTGTGGATAATGGGGGCAAGTTCCTTTTTGGGGCATAAAGAAAGTATCTGGGACAGTATGTGCTGTCCGGCATACGCCGTAGATTTGTTCATTATTGTTAGATTAATGAGTGGTATCAGCAAACTAACAAATAAGGGGGCTACAAAACCACCCTTATGCTAATTTTTTTCGTATTTATCTCGGACAATAGTGTTAAAAAACCATAAATAAAAGGCTCCCTACGCCCTATAATGGTCACCTTTCCAATTTTTGATCGCCGTCTTTATTTCCTTTGGGCTCATTTGTTCAGCTGCAGCTTTTGTTGCCAACGCTACAAATTCATCATCGCCTGCAAAACGTAATGCAATAATTTGCCCCATGCGTAAAGAATTATTTAATGGTTTGCCCGTAGCAATATAATGCCTAAAATTTTCTTCGGCCCTAATGGCACGGTCTTGCGCTTTTAAAGCAAAGCCCCTGGCAGAAAACGCCAGGATAAAAACAGCTATTGTAAGCGCCACAAGCAAGGAAGCTGAATATACATTTTCGGGCGCAGAATGCACCAGGTTAACGATGGAACCGATTAGCACCACTAACAAAATGGGCATGGTTACAAAGTGAAACAATGGTACGTACTGGCTGTGGTTCTTAAAGTTTTGTGCTTGCATATAATTTAATTTGTCACGAAATACTATATTTAGTAGGATATAAAAAAATTTATTCTGTTGAATCAAAAACGATCCGTGATGCAGTTTATTTAACTACATAATAATATTCGTTAATTTAATGGCATGTTTCAACAATGTATGCCTGTTTTGCATTATAATATTTGCAATCTATTAACAATGATAATATCAAATCATATTTGACAATAAATAATAAATTTTTTTTCACACATGAATTATCTTGCACTAAATAAACTTTTTTTTGACAAAGCATGACACAAGCAAGCATTATTACTATAGGGGATGAATTATTGATTGGACAGGTGATAGACACTAACAGCGCATGGATGGCACAACAACTAAATGTGGCAGGCATTAAAGTTATAAGGCGCGTAGCAGTTGGCGATACCTGGGATGAAATTTGGAAAGCACTCGATGAAGAAAGCACTCACGCCGACATTATTTTAATTACAGGGGGCCTTGGCCCAACCGCCGATGATATTACCAAGCCTTTATTAACTAAATATTTTAATGGTAAACTGGTAATAAATGAAGGTGCTTTGCAAAACGTAAAGAATATTTTTGAAAAAGTGCTTAACAAGCCAATGATAGAAAGCAACTTTAAGCAAGCGGAGGTACCAGACACCTGTAAAATAATACAAAATAAAAGAGGCACTGCCCCGGGCATGTGGTTTGAAAAAGATGGAAAAGTTTTTGTGAGCATGCCGGGCGTACCTTATGAAATGAAAGGGATGATGGACGACTATGTTATCCCCGAATTAAGTACCTTTTTTATCTTTCCGCACATAACCCACCGCACTTTGCTTACAGCCGGCATTGGCGAATCTTTTTTAGCAGAATTAATTAAGCATTATGAAGGCACTTTGCCTGAGCATATCAAGCTTGCTTACCTACCTAATTATGGGATGGTGCGTTTGCGTTTATCTTCTAGAGGGTTTGATAGGATTGCAGTTGAAAAAGAAGTACAGGAATATTTTGAAACATTGCAAAATTTAGTGACAGAGCACCTTGTTACCAACCTCGATGAACCGATGGAAAAGGTAACGGGCAAATTGCTGGCAGCTAGGCATAAAACAGTATGTACTGCCGAAAGCTGCACTGGTGGCTTTATCGCACATTTATTAACTACTATACCTGGCTCTTCTGCATTTTACGATGGCAGTGTAGTTAGCTATTCTTATAAAGCAAAGGAAGACTTGCTGCATGTATCGAAAGAATTGCTGCAAACCAAAGGCGCTGTTAGCGAAGAAGTAGTTATACAAATGGCAAAAGGTGCGCTGGATGCGATAAAATCTGATTATGTGATTGCAGTATCCGGCATTATGGGGCCAGATGGCGGCTTGCCGGATAAGCCTGTAGGCACAGTATGGATAGCGGTGGGCAATAAAAATAAAATAGTAGCACAGCGGCTGCATTTTCGTTTTGACAGGGAACGTAACACGCAATTAACGGCTACCAATGCATTAAATATACTTCGAAAATTTATTTTGGCAGATATATAGCCTGACAATAAAAAGCTAACCTGGCAAAATTATTACCGGTTAATAAAATACTAAAATCGCAACACTTTTAATAAACTTCTACGCACATGGAATGGCTGTTGGTTTACAGGGAAATAATTATCTTTGTAACATAATTTTAATGATTGCTGAGGTAATGCTATAGTGGGCAACGACTGTATTGTAACGACTTCTTGTTTTACAATGCAACATCGTTGTAAATAAGAGGCTATTATTTTTTTCTTTTAGGGAAGATAAAAATAATTTCTTTTCTATCGGATGGTATCTTCAGAAATCTCTTTTCCATTAAGCTTTAATAAAAATAGTATGGCCCTTGTAGATTTAATTATGCCTAAATTAGGCGAAAGCATCATGGAAGCTACCATTTTAAAATGGCATAAAAAACCAGGTGATGTTATTAAAGAAGATGAGACTGTTTTGGACATTGCTACCGATAAAGTAGATAGCGAAATTCCCAGCACTACCGCAGGCGTGCTGGAAGAAATTTTGTTTAAAGAAAATGATACCGTGCCCATAGGTGCTGTTATAGCCAGGATTAGGGAAGGTTCCAGCATAGCAGTAACTCAATCGCAGCCAACGCCACCACCACAGCAACCAGTGTATGAAGATGCTAGTTTAATGGATGAAGTACCCTACCAGCCATCTCAATTTGTTACAAAAGCAAGCAGCAATAGCAGCAACAAAGTCATAAAATTTTACTCTCCATTAGTATTGAATATTGCACAGCAAGAAGGCATTGGCATGGCAGAGCTGGAAAAAATTGATGGAACCGGACAGGATGCCAGAATAAGCAAAAAAGACATTCTTGCTTATATAGCTGCCAAACAAAATAGCCATGTTGCGCAATACAATGCTGAACTTAGTGAGATACCACAATTAGTTGAGAAACAAGTTAACCAAGTTGCGGTAACTAATAGCAACACACAGTTAATAGCCAGTAACAATTATACAGGCAATGTAGAAATAATTGAAATGGACCGCATGCGCAAGCTAATAGCCAAGCACATGGTAGATAGCCAAAACACCAGCGCCCATGTAACTAGTTTTGCAGAATGTGATGTTACCAGCCTTGTATTGTGGAGAGAAAGAGTAAAAAAAGATTTTGAAAAAAGAGAAGGCGAAAAAATAACCTACACGCCATTATTTATTGAAGCAATTGTAAAAAGCTTAAAAAAATATCCATTGCTTAGCAGTTCTATAGATGGAGATAAAATAATCATTAAAAAAGATTTAAACATTGGCATGGCAACAGCTTTGCCTAATGGAAATTTGATTGTGCCGGTAATAAAAAATGCTGACCAATTAAATTTAACCGGCTTAACCAAACAGGTTAACGGGCTGGCGAATGCCGCAAGGACGGGCAAACTAAAACCAGATGACACTAATGGTGGCACTTTTACATTAACCAACGTTGGCTCGTTTGGCAGTATTATGGGCACGCCTATTATCAACCAGCCACAGGTAGCAATTATGGCTGTGGGCGCCATTAAAAAACGCCCGATGGTTATTGAGACGCCACAAGGAGATAGCATCGCCATCCGCCACATGATGTACATTTCATTAAGCTACGACCATCGCATTATTGATGGCGCGTTAGGTTCTACTTTTTTAAATGCAGTATCTAAGGAATTGGAAAACTTTGATAGCAACCGGAGTATTTAAGGTTTTTTATTTTATACTAATTTGGATTAGCAGGCTACTACACCTGTCTTTTTTTAGTGGTTTAATAGTAAATATACAGCAACATGGGTTTTTGTGTATTATCAAGATAGCGCTTTATCTTTTGCAAAAAAATTGGCGATACAGCAGGGCAGCCCCAGCTTTCGCAAATCGGCTGTGGTACAATTTCGTAATTGGGTATGCAGCCCATTGCATGCAAAACTACTACCCTGCTTTCTGCATTGCTATTCGTTATATCCAACCCATACAACTTAAATGCTAAGCCAAATTTGCCGGTGTATGCGTTGCCAACCCGGTACCTGCCTAAAGACGTACACAGGCTATTAACAGTGTTAGAAAACTTAATCCCTGCTTGCACGCCCTCTCTTCCGCAACCTTGCGCTACCAATCCGGAGAGCTCTATTGAATCTTTAGCCAGGTTGTAAATGAAGCATCTTTTTTCACCAGAGGCCATACGCATATCAACCATAAAACAATGCGTAATGTTATAATTATGTACGCTTGCAAATTTTTTTATTTGCGTTGTTTTTGCTTTTAGCCTCAACGCAAATGCGGCGTAATCATTTTTATTTTTTGCTGTATTATTGGTGCCGGTTTTAGCAGGGGCAATTTTTGTTTTGTACAAAAAAAAATATCCTAGCACCGATAAAGTAGCCAGTAGCAAAAGCGATACAAGAGAACGTTTTATCAAAAATTTCATATATTTTTTGTAGATGCATAACATGTTCATTTCCACAAAGGTCTATTTGCCATGTAAAAAATAAAAACAACCCTGCCTGTTAAATTCATAAACAGATGCTTATGGAAATTGGTTAAGTTTACATCTATTCTGTATATCCATTACAATTGAAGCCAGACAAATACAAACATATTGACGATAATGATTTGCTGAAGCAATTTTATGCAGATAAAAATAATGAGTGGCTGGGCATTTTATTGCAGCGCTACACTTTGCTGCTGCTGGGCGTTTGCATGAAATATTTAAAAAATGAAGAAGAAGCAAAAGATGGCGTTCAGCAAGTTTTTTTAAAGGCCATTACAGAACTCCATAAATATAAAGTTGATTATTTTAAAAGTTGGCTGTACATGGTGGCAAAAAACCATTGCCTTATGAAACTGCGGAATAAAGATAAATATTCGGTAGAGATAAGTGAACAACTACTGTCTGCGCCAGATAATACCGAAGATAAAAAGGAGTTTGAAGCAAAAGATATTGCACTCACGCAAATGGAAACAGCCTTACAACAATTAAATACCGAGCAGCAACAATGCGTAACTTTGTTTTACCTGCACAAAAAAAGCTATCACGAAATTACAGAACAAACAGGCTTTAGTTTGTTACAGGTAAAGAGCAACATCCAAAATGGAAAAAGAAATTTAAAAATAATGCTGGAGCGCTTGCAACAACATGGACAATGATTTAAAAGACATATTATCCGATAGCAATAATAATATTGACAACCAGAAATTAATGGATTACCTGCGCCAGCAAATTTCGGCGGCAGATAGTCACGATTTAGAAAAGGAAATGATTGACGACCCTTTTATGGATGATGCGGTAGAAGGATTGCAAAAAATACGCCCTCAAAAAAATCTTACAATTTACGTAGACCAACTTAATAACGACCTTCAAAAACAATTAGGAAAAAGCAAAAAGAGAAGGGAGAAGCGAAAGATTAAAAATGAGGCGTACACTTATTTTGCAGTGCTGCTTATTCTATTGCTGCTTATAATTTGTTTTAATATTTTTAGGAAAAATAGCCGCCAAAAAAAAGAGATCATCAAAACTTCAATGGAGCAGATTGTAAATAAAGCTGGAACTGATAAAAATTTGTAACCAGTTATTGCTTGCTTTTATATTTAATAACTGCAAGCTTACGAAAGTTTAGAGTTTTAAAGAACAGTTAAACAAAAAATCCTCCTAAAATTTAGGAGGATTTTTTGTTACTATTTTTAAACGCTTAGTGCTTTAAAGCATCTTTAGCTTTATCAGCGCCTGCTTTCATTTTATCAGCACCTTCTTTAGCTTTATCAGCCATTTTATCTGCAGCTTTATTTACTATTTTCTTTGCGCTATCAGCAACTTTAGAAGCAACTTTGACAGAACTATCAGCAGCGTTGTTCATCATTTTGCTTGCAGTGTCAACAGCCTTAGCAAGGTTTGAAGCAGCAGCTTTTGTAGTATCAACAACAGCAGTCTTTAAAGAATCAGTAGCACTCTTTACAGAGTCAGCGCCAGATTTAGCATCTGTAGAAGCATTGTTACAAGCAGTCATAGAAACTGTAACAGCAAGGATGGCAATTAATTTTTTCATTTTAATGTTTTTTGGGTGTTTTTTAGTTTTTGCAAATCTAGCAACTTTTTTTAATTAGCCAATTATTTTTAATAATTAAATAAAATGGCTTCCGACTAAACGATTCATTTTCAGTTAAAGTATATATATAATTATTTTTTTCTGAAAAATATCCTTACTGGTACCCCTGTAAATTTAAAATTTAACCGCAATTGATTTTCAAGGTAATTTTTATAGGGCGTTTTTACATCTTCAGGATAGTTACAAAAGAAAGCAAATGAGGGCACTACAACCGGCAGCTGGGTAACGTATTTTATTTTTACCTGGTTACCCCTAACCACAGGCGGATGGTAAGCTTCAACGGCTTTAAGCATCTTATCATTTAATTTGGAAGTCGCAATTTTTTGCTTGCGGCTGTCATATACTTCCAGCGCCACTTCCATTGCTTTAAATATCCTTGTTTTTTCTAAGGCAGATATAAAAATGATGGGCAGGTCACTAAAAGGTGCAAAACGCTTCTTTAGTTCAATTTCATAGTCACGGGCGGTATTTGTTTCCTTAGGCATAACATCCCACTTATTAACCAGTACCACAATACCTTTCCCCTTCTTTACTGCCATGGCAAAAATGCTGAGGTCTTGTGCCGCAATGCCTTTTTCAGCATCTAATAATAATAAGCAAACATCAGCTTCGTCAACCGCTTTTATGGCACGGATAACAGAATAAAATTCAAGGTCTTCGTTCACCTTAGCTTTACGCCTTATGCCTGCTGTATCTATCAATACAAATTCTTTGTTGAATAAATTGTAATGAGTATGTATAGTGTCTCGTGTAGTACCGGCTATGTCGCTAACGATGGTGCGCTCCTGCCCTGTTAGCGCATTTAGCAAAGATGATTTGCCTACGTTGGGCTGCCCGATGATGGCAAATTTAGGAAGGTTCTTATCCTCTTCCTCTGGCTCGTCTGTTATCAAATTGGCTATTTCATCTAACAAATCGCCTGTACCTGTACCACTTATAGAGGAGAGAAAATGTATCTTTTCAAAACCGAGGCTATAAAATTCCGAGGCTTCCAAAAGCCTGTCGTGGTTATCAACTTTATTGACCACTAAAAACACCGGCTTGGATGTTTTACGCAACATCTGCGTCATAGCTTCATCCAGGTCAGTAATGCCTGTTGCAACGTCTACCATAAAAATAATGGCATCTGCTTCTTCAATAGCAATTAGCACTTGCTTACGTATTTCACGTTCAAAAATGTCCTGGCTTTTAGGTACAAAACCACCGGTATCAATCACGTTAAAGGATTTGCCGTTCCAATCGGCAATACCGTATTGGCGGTCACGTGTTACGCCGCTCACATCATCCACAATTGCTTTGCGTTCCTCTAACATGCGATTAAAAAAAGTGCTTTTGCCAACGTTGGGCCTTCCTACTATTGCTACTGTAAAACTCATATTGCTTAATTGATAATTCTATGATTGATAAATCTTTTAATTGATAATTATTTAAATGATAATTGATAATTGCGCTAAGCAGTAGATTATGCTGATTGAGATATTATCCGTTATCCGTTAAAAAATTATCCATTAATATCCGTATTCTTTTAATTGCATTTCATTGTCCCTCCACTTTGGGCGCACTTTTACAAACAGTTCCAGGAACACTTTGCTGCTTAAAAATTCTTCTATATCTTTTCTTGCCAACGTGCCTAATTGCTTGATCATCTTGCCACCTTCGCCTAAAATAATACCTTTTTGTGTATCTCTTTGTACGATGATATCTGCACCTATTTTTATCAGGGTTGATTTTTCTTTAAATTCCTGCACAAGCACTGTAGCGTGGTACGGTATCTCTTCACCGTATAATAAAAATATTTTTTCCCTAATTAATTCACTTACAAAAAACTTGGTTGGCAAATCGCTGATATCGTCTCCTTCGTAAAATGGCGCACCTTCCGGCAACATGCTGATAATTACTTCTAACAGGTTTTCAATGCCTTTTTTCTTAAGGGCAGAAATAACAATTACTTGTTTGCAATAAGTTTGTTGTGCAAAAAATTCTGTAGATACTTTAATAGATTCTTCGCTTACAGCATCGGCTTTGTTAATGATAACTAAGGCAGGTGATTTTAACCGTAACGAAGAAAATATTTGGTGGCTTTCTTCCGGGCTTTCCCTTGCGTCTGTAATTAACAAAGCAAGGTCTGCATCTTCAAGGCTGCCTTTTACAGCCTGCATCATTTTTTCGTGCAGCTTGTATTTTGGTTCGATAATACCTGGTGTGTCGGAAAAAATAATCTGATGGCCGGGCCCGGTTAGGATTGCTTTAATTCGATGCCTTGTTGTTTGCACTTTGTGCGATACGATGGCCAGCTTTTCGCCAATAAGGGCATTAAGCAATGTACTTTTGCCTGCGTTAGGCTTACCAAAAATATTTACGAAACCTGATTTCATGTATGCGACCATTTAGGAGCAAGCCTTTAACAGACTTTGATAACCGCATACAAACAGAAAGACTGGAGGAGGTGATCAAATTCATCAGCAACTTGCCAAGAATAAAATTTTCTTTTTAAAATAAAAATGGGCTCTAATGAGAGCCACATTTTTGTTGTTGCGAAGAGAGGGATCGAACCTCTGACCTTCGGGTTATGAGCCCGACGAGCTACCGCTGCTCTACTTCGCGGTGCAAAAGTAAGCGGTTTCACTATTACAGCCAAATAATATAGCTTCGTATTTTAAAATAATTTATGAAACAATATTTTACACATGCCTTAATGCCTTTACTGGCGTGCTTCTTACTGCTTGGTTGCCACAAAAAAATAAAAGTACAAACAGATGAAATTTATAGCCGTCACCTACAGGAATATATAAAACTGGTTATTTTGAGTACTCCGGCGCCTGATAATAAGAGCGATATGAATCTGCTTTTATTAAATGACGGTCAAGACATTGAAAAACTTCGTGTAAAAGCGATTGTAGATAGCCTTTTTAAAAAGAAAATGATCGAGCCTTTAGTAATTGTGGCCATTAATGTGGGCGACCGGATGCAGGAATATGGCGTTGGGGGATTCCCTGATTTTCAAAACCGTGGTAGCCGTGCTAATAAGTACGATGACTTTATTAACAACGAGTTATATGATTTTGTAAAGAAGAAAGCTGGCGTGAGGAAGTATAAGTCGGTTGTAATAGCCGGCAGTTCGCTTGGTGGCTTATCTGCACTTGATATTGCCTGGAACCATGCCGACAAGATCGATAAAGTAGGCGTTTTTTCCGGCTCGTTCTGGTGGCGGGATAAGGACGTTACTGACCCGAGTTATTCTGATGACAACGACAGGATAATGCTTAACAAAATAAGGTCCTCACGAAAAAGGCCTAAGCTTAAATATTGGTTTTATGCAGGTGCAAAAGAAGAAACTGGCGACCGCGATAAAGACAGCGTGATTGATGTAATCGATGACACGAAGGATTTGATAAGCCTGATAAAAAGTAAAAATGTTTGTGCACTGGGAGATATTGTGTATAAAGAATCGCCGGATGGCAAGCATGATTATCCTGATTGGAGCAAGGCGTTGCCAGACTTTTTAATATGGGCTTTTGGAAAATAAAAAGTGCTTCCATCGATTATTGATTGAAGCACTTTATTGATGGAGTATGTAAAACCTCATCCCTCCCCCTCTCGAAAGGAGAAGGAACTTGAGTGGGGCCATTTTATTTTTGAATGCTTCCAATTAAT
>JANXVN010000116.1 GCA_025351645.1 Ferruginibacter sp. | reverse complement strand
TTAAGACCAAATATAATATTATAATTCTAAACCCTGCCTTGCCAAACCAATAAAGACAGTAAAGTATTTCAAAATTCTAATTATATAAAATGATTCATTTATTGTATTCTGGCTTAGGCGGACATGGAAATGTTTTTTTTTCTTTTATAAAAGCTGATGAAGAAAAGAGTTTTGATTACGAAGCAATTTTTGCTGGTGTTGAAGATATCAGGGAAGAATACGTAACTAAATGTGCTACCAACGAAATAAAATGGACTTATGTGCCTAAAAAAAGAGGCATCGATATTCCATTTAATAAACAAATAATTGCAATATTAAAAGCTAGCAACTCCTCCATAATATTTTTGCATGGAAGCAGGTTTGTTATGTTAGCAAGAATAGCTTGCCTGCTAAGCAAAAAAAAGAAAAAAATAGTTGTTAGAGAAACGCAGGCAAATCATTTAAAGACAAAACTTGAATGGATTTGGCTAGCCTTTGCAATGATTTGTGCACATAAAATTATTTTTTTAACCGAAAATTTTAAGGAAGAGGTAAGAAAAAAAATGGGCATATTATACAGGGAAAAAAAAATACGGGTAATAAGCAATGGAATGGATCTTTCATTTTTTAAACCCACACAAAAGCCAGCAACCAAAACAATTATTATAGGCATGCAAAGTCGCATTGTACCTATTAAAGATCACCAAACGCTTTTAAAAGCTTTGGCACTGTTTCATAAAAATTACCCCGAAATTAAAGTACAACTTAAAATTGCAGGCAATGGAGAATCTTTACCTGCATTAAAAATTTTAGCTACCCACCTAAAATTGGATGAATTTGTTTTTTTTACCGGTTTATTGAATGAGAACGAACTTATTAATTTTATGCAATCCTTAGATATTTATATCCATGCATCTTTCGGCGAAACAATGAGTACTGCTATTATGCAAGCCATGGCATGTAAACTTCCTATCATCGCTTCAAATGTGCCGGGTATAAATAATATGATTCAAAATAATAAGACTGGGCTATTGGTTAAAATTGAGGACGAAATTGAAATGGCCGATGCGTTACATGCTATTATTTCAAACCCCCAAAAAGCCCAAATACTGCAGGATGCTGCCTATTCATACGCCATTTTAAATTATAGCAATGTCACTATGTTTGAGAAATATAAGGAAGTATTTAATTCGCTTTTAAATAATTAAATTCCTTTTTAACGTTAGCAACCGAATCAAATACATCCCATGAAAATTTTATTTTATTTACGAATAGTGGTAATGGGTGGAGCCGAAAGATATTTACTTTCCCTTTTGCCTGAATTAAAAAAAAGAAATATTGAGGTAGGTTTTTTTTGCACAGAGCAAATAAATAATAAAGAAATAATAGCCTATTTTATTAAAGAATTATCAAAGTTTGCAATACCCGTTTATGTATGCAAGGCTACCTCTCCTCTGTCTATAAGTGCCGCACAAACACTGCATCAAACTATTAAAAGAGAGGGCTATACAATTTTAAGTGCTCATCTTATTCATGCAGAGATAATTAGTGCAATTACTAAATTGATTTTTAGATCGAATTGTAAATTGGCAGTTACCAAACATGGATACCTTCAACGGTTTATGGATATTAACGGTCTTGATGCTTCTAAAATAAATAAGCTTAGTTTAAGTTATCAGGTGGAGAAGTTTATACAACATTTTGTGACTAAAAATTTTGCGGTGTCAAAAGGGCTAGCTAATTTTTTTATATCTGCCGGATTTTGCAAAAGCAATAAAATGAAAGTGATTTATCATGGATTAAATGAAGATTTTTGTTCTAATGCCAATACTCCAATACGGTATAGTAATAACCAACTTTTAATATCAGGCAGGTTACGAAAGTTAAAAGGCCATCATTTTTTATTAAATGCTATGCAAATCATTGTTAAAGCGATACCGGACATTAAATTAGTAATTCTTGGTAATGGAGAAGAAAGGGAGAATCTGTTAAAAATAACGGCTGCATATGGGTTAAATGATGCAGTTATTTTTGCAGGCTATGCAGATTCAGTTTTAAATTATATATCAGGTTCTGATATATTGGTTGCCCCATCCACAGCGGAGGCTTTTGGCTTGGTTGTATTAGAAGCATATAGTTGTGCAAAGCCTGTAGTAGCATTTAATGTTACCGCTTTTAATGAAAATATTATTGATAATGAAACTGGTTGCTTAGCAACCCCTTACAACACAAACGAATTAGCGCAAAAAATAATTTATCTTTTGCGCAATAAAAATGTAGCTATCAAGTTTGGTTTACAAGGAAAAATCTTGTTAAAGCAGCAGTTTTCGCTGGACACCTCTGTATTCAATACAATTAACTTTTTTAAAGCGCTTTAAACTAATATTGTTATAAATATTAAACAACATATATATTAAGTTAAGATATTCCGTTTGCTTTACAGACGCATAGGGTGAGGTAAATGCAGAGATATAAATTCTTAGGATTACGGTATTGATATATATTATTCATTTTATTATATCTCATTTAAGTTATACCAAAAAGGTAACTTTATATTATGATATATCAATTTTTCTTATTAACCCTAAAATAAATTAACCAGATTTGTCTTCAAATTCAACAAATAATATTGCAGTAGTTTCAAATACATCATGGTCGTTATATAATTTTAGAAAAGGTCTTTTACAAAAATTGATCGTTAAAGGTTTCAAAGTATTTGCAATTGCCCCCCGAGATGAATTTGTACCCGAAATTGAAGCGTTGGGTTGCATTTTTATTGAATTAAAAAATATTAACAATAAGGGCAAAAACCCATTAGAAGATATTTTACTTACCCTAGAACTTCGTAAAATATTTAAGGTAAATAAATTAAACTTTTGTTTCTTTTTTACTCCAAAAATTAATATTTACGGCTGTTTCGCCGCCAAGTTTACTAATATTAAAGTGATTGCCACAATTAATGGACTTGGATTTGTATTTAATGAGGATCAAAATAAATGGTTAAAACTTACTGTCGAAAAACTATACCGCCTTGCATTTAAAAATTTAGAAGCCATCTTTTTTCAAAATTGTGACGACAAGAATTATTTTTTAAATAACAATATCATTGATAAAAACCAACATATTGTAGTTGTAAAGGGGTCTGGTGCAAACCTTACAGAGTTTGACCAGAAGAAAAATTTTAATCCCAACGAAAAGCTGGTCTTCTTACT
>JANXVN010000082.1 GCA_025351645.1 Ferruginibacter sp. | reverse complement strand
TGCTAGTGGCGAAACATTGGCACAGCATTCTATCCATTTCCCGATACTACACCCAAAAGAAGACAGGAGCGAACAAGGGCCCTTAGCCATACTAGCCGCCGTAACAGGCTGCCTGCAAAGCATAGCTACCCAAATACCTCAACATAACCCAGTAATGGCAAGCTTTTCAGCCGCTATGCACAGTTTAATTTTGGTAGACGAAAATGACGGGCTATTAACGGATTGTATTATTTGGGCAGATAACCGTGCCAGTAAACTAGCCGTTAATTTAAGAGATACCCCACAGGGAAAAAGTTTTTATCAGTTAAGTGGCGTACCCATACATGCTATGTCGCCACTTTGCAAAATAGCGTGGTTTAAAGAAAATGAACCAACACTTTATACTAAGGCGGCAAAGTTTATCGGTATTAAAGAATTTATTTTTTACCACTTTTTTGGGAAATATATTATTGATACAGGCATTGCATCTGCAACTGGCTTATTAAACATCCACTTGTTGCTATGGGAAGAAAGCATACTAACTTATATTGGGGTTGAAAAAACACAATTATCTACCCCTGTACCCACTACGCACATTGAGTATTTAGCAAAAGAAAAAACTGCGGGCTCCCCACTTTTAAGCATCTTTAAAAATACTGCCTTTATAATTGGCAGCAGCGATGGGGCTTTGGCAAACCTTGGCAGCGGCGCAACCACAGAAGGCGCTATGGCCATAACCATTGGCACCAGCGGCGCTGTTAGGATAGTAACACAAACGGCAATAATAGATACCGGCATGCGCACCTTTTGTTATCACTTAACCGGGCAGCAATACATTATGGGTGGTGCCAGCAACAACGGTGCAGTGGTTGTACAATGGCTCAAAGAAAATATATTGCAAGACAAGGATAGTTACGAAGCATTTTTGGCTACAGCAGCAACAGTACCCGCAGGCAGTAACGGGCTATTGTTTTTGCCTTATATTTTAGGCGAGCGTGCCCCACTATGGAACTCTACTGCTAAAGGCGTATTTTTTGGTTTAGATGCCAGCCATACAACTGCCCATTTAGTAAGGGCTGCCATGGAAGCTGTAATGTTCAATATGTATGCTATTGGTAAAATTTTGATGGAGAAAAAAACAGTGGATATTATTTATGCCAATGGCGGTTTTACAGATAATACCTTTTGGATACAGCTACTGGCAGATATGTTTGCCTTGCCCGTGCATGTACCAGCCGTTGAAGAAATATCTGCTTTGGGCGCTGTACTAATTGGTATGCAGGCACTAAAAATACCCAATACTTTGCAGCAACAGACAGGAAAAGTTTACCAGCCAAATGTAGCGGAACATGTAATATACCTGGCGCATTTTGCTAAATGGCAGCGATTGTATGAAGCGGTAAAAAGTGAGTTTTAAAATTATTTTGTTTCAGATAAAAAAACTTCAGGGGCCTTTTTTACCGGGCGTATTATCATCCTCATTGATTGGTCTTTTGTAAAGTAAGCTACCATCCAATTGTAAAAAGTACGCAGCTGGTTGCGGTAACTTACCAGCGATAATAAATGGATGAAAAGCCATGCCAGCCAAGCTATAAAACCATTCATGTGTATACGTGGGCTTGGTATATCCACCACGGCTTTGTTGCGCCCGATAATGGCCATAGTGCCTTTATCTTTATAAGCAAATGGCTTTAACGGGGAGCCCTCTTCCATTGCCTTAAAATTCTTTGCTAAATTAATACCATGCTGTATGGCTACCTGCGCTACTTGAGGATGGCCGTTAAGGAACTTGGCATCCGAAGTTTGAATACTTGTATCGCCTATTGCATAAATATTTACTGTGCCTTTTACCTTATTAAATTCGTCCACTATCATCCTTTTGTTATGCCCAAAACTTTCTGCTGGTATGCCTTCAAAAGTTTTTGCAGTAACGCCGGCTGCCCAAATAAGGCTTTTTGTTTCTATGCTTTCGCCGTTGGAAAATATTACCCGCCCATCTACATAATCTTTCACCTGGCAGTTGAGTTTTATTTTTACGCCTAGTTTGGTCAATGCCTCAAATGTATCGTGCTGGCTTGCGGTGCTCATGGGTGCCAGCACAACTTTGCCACCATCTACTAAATAAATTTCGCCGCCTTTGCCAGCCAGCATGGGGTATTCTTTACGTAATATGCCGTTCTTCATTTCGGCAAA
>JANXVN010000114.1 GCA_025351645.1 Ferruginibacter sp. | reverse complement strand
AACCTGGTAGAAAATAGTATTCGCCCCGTAGCCATTGGCCGTAAAAATTATCTGTTCGCCGGAAACCATGAAGCCGCACAAAGAAGCGCCATGCTCTACAGTTTATTTGCCACCTGCAAGCTCCACAATGTAAATCCTATCAATGGCTTACCTACGTTTTTGAAAATATAAACCAGCTTAAAATAATATAGGCCAACTGCTCCCGAAAAATTATGAAGCATTAATGAGTAAGAAATAATGGGGTTGGTAGAGGGGATACCCTACAAATACAAAAAGTGTAAAAACGTCCAAATAAATGTTGCGTCTTTGCACCTTGCGTATAAATGCTTTTGCCTAACATGCTTTGCTCCTTCAACCCGTTGCATGCAAAGCTTTTTGCGTAAAAAATCTTTGCAGTAAATTAATTTTTAAACAACACCAGCAATGTCGCTAGTTTATCTTTTAATTCTTTGCGGTTAATTATAAAATCTAAAAAGCCATGTTCCAATAAAAATTCGCTGCGTTGAAAACCTGGAGGCAAATCTTTTTTAATGGTTTCTTTAATTACCCTTGGGCCTGCAAAGCCAATCAATGCACCTGGTTCGCCGCAAATAATATCGCCCAGCATAGCAAAAGAAGCTGTGGTGCCACCAAAAGTTGGGTCGGTACAAAGTGAAATGTAAGGTATTTTGGCATCTGCCAGTTGAGATAATTTACCGGACGTTTTTGCAAGCTGCATTAACGAAAAAGCGCTTTCCATCATCCTTGCACCACCACTTTTATTAATTATCATAAATGGTATTTTGTGCAACATACAATAGTCGCAGGCACGGCTAATTTTTTCTCCCATTACGCTGCCGAGGCTACCACCAATAAATTCAAAATCCATACAAGCCACCACAAAGTCGATGGTTTTTAGCTTGCCATGTGCTACTGTAATCGAATCGTGGATATCCGTTTTGGCATAGGTTTCTTCCAGTCGTTTATTGTAAGGCTTCAAATCTACAAAGCCTAAAAAATCTTTAGAAACTATATTGGAAAAAAGTTCCACAAATTCTCCATCGTCAAATAAAATGTCAAAATATTCCCCACTGCCAATGCGGTGGTGGTGGTCGCATTTAGGGCAAACGAATAAGTTTTCCCTTAGTTCCGACACCGTGCAGGTATATTTACAGTTAGGGCATTTTGTCCACAAGCCTTCAGGCGCATCTGCCTTATCTTTTGTAGGTGTTGTAATCCCCTTTTTAATACGCTTGAACCAGCTTCTTTTAGTCTCGTCAGATTCTCCATCTTCACCGGCAAGGTTGGCGTAAAAGTCTTCGTCTTTTATCATATTAAGCTCCACTTATTTGTTTCATAGTAAAGGTTACCCCTTTTTAAAAGGTGTAACCTTTACACTCACTATTAAGTTTCTTTTATAAGTTAAAAATTAAATTAAATTTTTAGGGCAGTTTTCTTAGGGGCTAAAATATTTTCATCTAATACATTAAAAGTACAATGAATATTATTAGCTCCTGTTGCTTTACAAACAATTTTAAAGTCGGTAAACTAAAAGAGCCTTATCTAATAAAATTTTAAAATTTATGCGTTCCTGTTAATACAATTTAAATCATTAAAAGCTATTTCCAGGCGATGGATAAAAGTTTCTTGTCCTTTGCGCAGCCATACCCTTGGGTCGTACTGCTTTTTATTAGGCTTGTCGCTTCCTTCGGGGTTCCCTAACTGGCCTTGCAGGTATGCTTCGTTCTTTTTATAGTTGTTCAAGATGCCTTCCCAGAATGCCCATTGCAGATCGGTATCCACATTCATTTTTATAGCACCGTAACCAATTGCTTCCCTTATCTGGTGCTGTGGAGAACCGCTACCACCGTGAAATACAAAGTAAACAGGCTTAGGGCCAGTCTTCAATTCTTTTTCGATATATACCTGGCTATTGTTCAAAATTTCCGGGCGCAATTCAACATTGCCGGGTTTGTAAACACCATGCACATTGCCAAATGCTGCAGCAATAGTAAACATTTTACCTACCTTGCTCAATTCTGTGTAAGAGAAAGCCACATGTTCTGGCTGAGTGTACATTTTGTCGTTTTCTACATCGCTGTTATCAACGCCATCTTCTTCACCACCGGTAACGCCTAATTCTATTTCAACGCTCATGCCTAACGGTGCCATCCTTTTATAAAATTCTACTGAGGTCTGTATATTTTCTTCAATGTGCTCTTCACTTAAATCCAGCATGTGGGAGCTAAATAAAGGCTGTCCTTTTTCTTTATAAAATTGTTCGCCGGCATCTATCAATCCACTTATCCATGGCAGCCATTTTTTAGAGGCATGGTCGGTATGCAATATAACAGGCACGCCGTAATGCTTAGCAACATTATGTACATGCAAAGCGCCAGAGATGGCACCAGAAATATTAGCCTGCAACTTATCGTTCGGCATGCCTTTACCAGCAATAAACTGTGCACCACCATTACTAAATTGAATAATTACGGGCGAATTTACTTTTGCCGCAGTTTCTAAAACAGCATTTATAGTATCTGTGCCTATGCAATTGGCTGCGGGCAATGCAAACTGGTTGTCTTTAGCATCGTTGTACAGGGCTTCGAGTTCTTTGCCATGTAAAACGCCGGCTGTGTATTTACTCATGTGTAGATGTTTTTTGCAAAAATAAGTGAATTAGGCTTTTCATAAATGGATATTTAAACAGAGCCGAAATTAATTCGATAATATATATACTTCTCTGGTATTTATAGCATTTTTACAAAATTTTGCGGGTGTCAATATTATAGGCAAATTGTTGCCAGTAACTTTTTAAAATAATCAGCAGCAAATAATAACCTGCTTCCGTACCAGCTAAAAAACTGGCCATCAACCAACATTATTTTTATGTTCGGCAATTGCTTTTGTAATTCATCTGTATGCTTTTGTACAAACGGATATGGCTCAGAAGAAAGCAGCAACAATTGACAGCCTGAATTTTTTAATTGTTCTATAGTTACAACCGGATATCTTTTTTCATCGCCAAAAATATTACGTAAACCGCAATGGAACAGCATTTCATTTATAAATGTATCTCTGCCCACTGTCATGTAAGGCTTACGCCAAATGAGGTATGCAGTGTTTATTTTTTGATGGACGCTTATGGTTGAAAATTTTTGCCTTATATCATTAATCAACATACCAGCCTTAAACATCGTACCTGTCAATTGCCCGATATCTGTTATCATTTTATAAGCGCTTTGCAAATCATCCACATCCGTTAACCAAACCGGAAACTCGATTGCCAGCTCTTCTACTTGCTCTTTTACATTTTCTTCTTTATTCGCAATTATTAAATCTGGCTTAAGTGCTTTTATTTCCTTTGCATGGATATTTTTAGTGCCGCCTATTATTTTTTTTGTAAAATGCCACTTTTGTGGGTGTACACAAAATTTAGTGATTGCAATAGTAGTCTCATCCAGCCCTAAATAAAATAGCAATTCTGTTTGCGATGGTACCAGCGAAACAATACGGCGTGGCATAACAGAAAGGTTGGAAGCATCTTGCAATATCATGGGCTAAAAATAATCATTGAAAATGCACTGGCATAAAAAACTTCCACAGCATTTTGGCCGTGGAAGTTTTTTTTTAGGTTGTACTTTTGAGGGGGTTGGCCACTCCAGAAATATGTTATTCCTGGCTTCAGTGTGTGGTAGGTTTTTCTGCTTATTAACAGTTAAGTATATTGGTTATGCTTTTCTTTTGCCCGTTGATTGGTAATTTTCTTCAGGATACAAAAATACGGGTTGGTTTTTTCTGTACTAAATTTTAATCGGTCTTTTCCTCAGGGTAATCGATTTGGGTTGGTTTTTAAGTATGTTACATTTTATTGGTAATTTTCTTCAGGATACTAGATATTTTAATGCCTTTGGATTTTTTGCTTTTCACAATGCTGGTTAGGCATTTAGGATATAAGATATTAAAAAGAAGTTGACTGATATTGGATTGCCTTTACATTGATATTGGATAGATTCGATCGGCTTTGTCAGGATTTTTGGATATGATTGATATTTTTACTGTCTATCAATCAACTTCTGATGTAAAGGTGCAGTAGTTTTGAATGCTGTACAAGAGCAAAACTGCCCTTTTATTTGCGCACTGTAAATACTTAAAATACAGTAACAACACTACAAATTAATACGTAAACTTACATATGGGCCGTAAGTAGAATAGGCCTAAAAAAAGAAAACTTCCACAAGCTACTAGTTTTTCATAGTTGTGGAAGTGAGTTTTTTAGCTTGTTCAGCCTTGTCAAAATGGATAGGATAAGGATGTTATCCTTCCAGAAAAATGAATAAGTTTTCTCTGGTTAAGTTGATTGGTACTGGTTTTTAGAACATCATCGCTTGTTACGGCATAGTCCCGGATATTGGTTTTGTTGGTCTTTAAGCCATAATCGCTTTTTAGGGCATAGGCTCAGATTTTGGATTTTTCTATGTTTTTTGCCGAAGCATTTTTAAATTGTTGATTCAACTTATCCGATTGTTTATCATTAACTTTCTGATATAAAGATGCAACAGATAATGATTATCGACAAGAGCAGCATTACTCAATTTTTGAAGTTCACTATTTACGGGTATTAACGTATTAATTCATGGCTTTAAGGGGAATATTACGTGAAATGTCCTTTTAATATTATGAAAAGTATTAAATAAGTAAACTTGTTATTTGTAAGACATTTAAAGATGGTATTGTTAAGTTTTAATTGGTATTTGATTAATTAGCAATAATGAATGTTATAAATTTTTGGCTTTTAGAAAATATTATTGATTGGTTTAAATAAAATTTAATAATGATCTGTTGTAGTAATAGTTACAACTTAAAAATTCATATGGTTTACATATAAAATTTTGAGTGATATCCAATCTGTCACTGCAATGCTTATTATTTTTGGCAGGCTTGGAGCTAACGTTGCAGTAGTTAATGCCTTTCGATGAAAACGCTTTTATAAATTTCCATTCTCTTATAAACCAATTTCTCGTCTTACAAATACACACTATTTGTATCCCCTAAACTTAAAAGCATTAATATTATATTGGTAATAGGCACTTAGTTACGGTCAATGTGCTAAGGGCATTGGTCCGAAAACAAAATTGATGTAAGGCTGGTATATTATTTACGCTCAACTTATCAGATCAAGCAATTTTAATCTGCTCCATATTTTACAATAATTATAGCAATGCCGTTAAGTTAAGACCTTTCCTCTCCTTTGGAGAAGGTTAGGGTGAGGTTAAGACAAACAGATAAATTCTTAGCTTTAAGGCATTGATAATTATAGTGTAAGCCCGGTAAAGGATTCAAATTAGGGTGCCATAATGCAAATTGGGGAGGTGTGCCAAATAGGTATCCCGAAAGGTCAGTAGCTTCAGCCTGGCTGCAATTCGGACGGGAAACAATGATTACCAAAGCTTCTGTTTTAATGAAGATAAGAACGCGTTTATGAAAAGCTAATATGGGTAAATATTTAAATAAAAAACTTCCACAAGCTATTAGTTTTTCATAGTCTGTGGAAGCAATTTTTTTTTGCCAATCTTGGATGGCTGTTTAAGGATTTAAGCTTTTGCGTGGTTAGCGCCCAGATAAAACGTGATAAGTGAGTTGCCTGGTTTCAGTGATTTGGTTTTTGCCATTGTCGCTTTTAAAAGCATAGGCTTTGGATGTTGGAAAATTGGTTTTGGATCATCATCGCTTTTTACAGCATAGTTCCGGGATATTGGTTTTTGTTGGTCTTTAGTGGATCATCTTCGCTTGTTACAGCATAGCTCCGGGATATTGGTTTTTGTCGGTTTCTTCAGGATAACAGATATTGTTTTTCCAGGAATTAGTTTATTGCTTTTTACAATGGATGTTTTTGGATAAGACGGTTAATCTATGATGAATAACTTTCTGATACAAAGATGCGTCGGATAAAGGTGCTAAACAAGAGCAGCAGTACGCTATTTTGATGGTTCAGTAAATACATTAATTATAGTAAAAAGCCACGTATAAGACAGGAAAACTACGTAAAGGAGATATTAATGCAATAATTAATGGGAACTAAGCGAATGATTGCTAAAATAAAAAACTTCCACAAGCTACTAGTTTTTCATAGTCTGTGGAAGTCAAGTTTTTTTGTTTGCCAACTTTAATTGGCCTTGTTTAGGATTTAAAAATGCGTGGTTAGCGCTCCAGGTAATCTTGATAAATGATTTACCGGTTTCAGTGATTTGGTCTTTGCCATCATCGCTTTTTACAGCATAGGCTTGGGATATTGGTTATTGTTGGTCTTTGGAACATCATCGCTTTTTACAGCATAATTCCGGATATTGGTTTTTGTTGGTCTTTAGTGGATCATCATCGCTTTTTACAGCATAGTTCCGGGATATTGGTTTTGTTGGTCTTTGGTGGATCATCATCGCTTTTACAGCATAGTTCCGGGATATTGGTTTTGTTGGTCTTTGGTGGATCATCATCGCTTTTTACAGCATAGTTCCGGGATATTGGTTTTGTTGGTTTTTGGTGGATCATCATCGCTTTTTACAGCATAGTTCCGGGATATTGGTTTTGTTGTTTTTTGGTGGATCATCATCGCTTTTTACAGCATAGTTCCGGGATATTGGTTTTGTTGTTTTTTGGTGGATTATCATCGCTTTTTACAGCATAGTTCCGGGATATTGGTTTTTGTTGG
>JANXVN010000095.1 GCA_025351645.1 Ferruginibacter sp. | reverse complement strand
TAATGCTTTTTAAAAGCATCGTCAAAAAAAGGTCAGTTAATTGTATTGGCTAACTGATACAAGGGATGTTTTTGGTCAAGCTGGTCTGCCAGGCTGCCAAACAAACTTAATTGAGGAGTATGTTTTTGGATAGATAGCATCCTTAAATTTGCAAGATTTTTGACGATTTTACAAATATCTGGTAACTATATTTTAACTATTTTAAATCAAACCCAATACGGACAGCCGCTGAACACTTTTGGATGGACGACTATTTATTTTACTTTTTATAACAGCTAATACTTTACGGCACGAGGCGTAAGGGATAGAAACGGAAATCCTTTTTTGTCGACCGCCGTAAAAAAAGATTGTAGTGCCCGCCCGGATGAACCGGTTCGGACGGGTATAGCCCAGTCCCTTTGCCGCCGCGGCATTGTGCGTACGAACTAATTTTGTATTATTTTACCAGCTGAGTTTTTTACTTCTTTTTAAAAATTTAATCTTTTCATTTCTTTTACTGCATAATCGCAGGCCCTTGCCGTAAGTGCCATATAAGTTAGTGAAGGGTTTACGCATGCGCCGGAAGCCATGCAGGATCCGTCTGTTATAAATACGTTGGGTACTTCGTGCATTTGGTTAAAACTATTTACAACAGAAGTTTTTGCGCTGTGCCCCATCCTTGCGGTACCCATCTCGTGATTGGCATTTCCGGGAAAGGAAATTTTGTTGCTGATGCTGATATTTTTAAAACCTGCGCCTTCCAGCATCTCCGCTGCGGTTGTGCCCATATCTTCGTGCATGGCTTTTTCATTGGCCTTAAACTCGCAATTGATATGCGTTAACGGCCGCCCGAAGCCATCTTTTTTATCTTTGCTTAGAGTAATCCTATTTTCCTGGTATGGTAGGCATTCGCCAAAAGCATACATACTCATTTGCCACTGCCCGGGTAGGGATGCTACTTCTTTTAAAGCTGCTCCAATGCCTGGTGAATTTTGCTGGCTTTCCCTGGATGCGCCGGCACCAAAATGGTAGCCCCTTAAAAAACGCTCATCCTTTTGCAGCACATTCCTAAAGCGTGGCACATAGATATTTGTGGGGCGCCTGCCGTAATAATAATCTTCTTCAAAGCCATCAACTTTCGCACTTGCAGAAAGCCCCTTATGGTGATCCATTAAATTGCGCCCTAATTGGCCGCTACCATTGCCTAACCCATCTGCAAAACGGCTGCTGATACTATTTAATAAGATAGTGGTAGTGGCAATTGTACTTGCGTTAAGAAACAATACAGCAGCATAATATTCGGTAACCTGTTTTGTAATGGTGTCTATTACTTCCACACCTGCTGCCTTTTGTTTGCCGTTGTTATACAAAACTTTATTTACCAGTTTATTTGGCATAACGGTAAGGTTGCCTGTTGCATACGCTGCCGGCATTGTACTTGCATTGGTACTAAAATACGCGCCGTAAGGGCAGCCGCGGTGGCAGAGGTTCCTAGCCATACATTGCCCGCGCCCTTGTACTGGCTTCGTTAAGTTTGCCGTGCGGCCAATAATTACTTTACGGCCGGGGTAGTTTATTTCTATTTTGCCCTTAAAGTATTTCTCTACTGCATTCATTTCAAATGGCGGCTGGCTTATTCCATCTGGTAAATGTTGTATGCCATCTTGCGCAGCGCTTACGCCAATAAAGCGTTCCACATAATCATACCAAGGCGCTATGTCTTTATAACGAATGGGCCAGTCTGTACCCACGCCATCTTTTATATTGGCTTCAAAATCGAGATCGCTCCAGCGGTAACAGGCACGTGCCCACAATAGAGAGCGGCCGCCAACAATATTTCCCCTTATCCAGTCGAAGCGTTTTTCTTCTTCGTATGGGTTGTCGGCATCGTTGATGTAAAAATGCTTGTTGTCTTCCCGTAAACTATAGTGGCGGCTTTGTACGTAGTGTTTCTTTTTATCTTCTACAGAGAGGGTTTGCCGGTGCTTAAAGTCCCACGGGTCCATAATGGCGGTAGGGTAGTTGGGGTGCGTTACATTTTCGCCACGTTCCAACAGCAATACTTTCAATCCTTTTTCGCAGAGTTCTTTTGCTGCCCAGCCGCCGCTAATGCCGCTGCCCACAATGATGGCATCGTAGGTATGTTGTTGTTTTGCTTTAGTATTTAAATTCGTTGAATCGCCTGGCATATATTTAATTTTTTGTATAATTTGGATAATTCTATAAAGGCATCATTATTTAGGTTGTTGCCACTAAAAATAGAAACGCTGATCAAACGGATTCTAATTGATAAAGCGGATTTTTTTTATTTCATCAAACAGGCAACTTTAGCTATTGGAATAACCTTTTTTTCGACAAATTATACAATGATTTTTTATAAAAATAGGATCAGCAATATCCGTTACAATCTGTTAAATCAGCGTTTCTATCCTTACACTTTCCTTAAAACAATTTCTTTATCGCCTGCGGATAATCTGCTAAAGCTACCTCTGGCGCGGCAAGTTCCGGATGCCATAATTTTTCCCATTCAAAACTATAAAAGCCAGTGTAGTTTGCATCTGTCAATACTTTTAAGGCTTCTTTAAGCGGCACCTGCCCTTTGCCTAATAAAGCGTATTCAATTTTATCGTTTATAATGTTCAGGTCTTTTATATGTGTATGCCTCACGTACTTTCCTATAGTTTTATATACAGTTGCCGGAGGTTCTTTGGTGATGCTCCACATATTGGCCACATCCCATATTAACCCTACGTTTTCGCCTGCGGCAGATGACATTATTTTTTCAATATCTGCGGTATACACTGCATCGCCATGGGTTTCCATCAATATGGTTACGTTTGTTCCTTTTGCATAGGCGCCTAATTCTTTTAAGCCGCTTATTATTAAATTGATTGTTGCATCTTTTTCCTGCTCCTTTAAAAAATTATTGGGGAACACCCTGATGTATGGACATTTAATATCCTGCGCTAAATCTATAAAACGCTTACCTTCTTCTATATTGTCTTTTCTTTTAGCGGCATCGGCAAAATGCATGGTTGCACTTGAGCCAAGGTCCACAAATTGTAGCCCTTTATCCTGCATTAATTTTAGTGTAGCCGCCCTGCTTTCCTTGCTGTTAAATTCAGGGCATTTTACAAGGTCGAGCTGGCGCAAAATTCCCCGTAGCTCTATGCCTGTGTAGCCATGCTGCGCTGCAAAATCAATCGTTTGCTGAAACGTCCAGTCTGGGCAGCCAAGGGTACTAAAAGATAGCTTTGGCAACTTCTGTTTTATATCGAAAGAAAAGCCTGTACAGGCAGCCGCTAATAAAACGGCGGCGCTTTGAAGAAAATGTTTGCGGCTGTAAGGATACATAAAGAAATTTTAATTATAAATATAGATTGCTTCTCCCGTTTTTTTGCTAATTATTTTCCTCTTACTTGATTTTTAATTTACTAATTACCATGGGTGCTAGAAACTTACCAGGCAAGTCTTTGTTGCATAGGCTGCGAGCCTTGTGGCTTTTCTAATGGCTGGATTTATAAAATTACGCTAAAACTCGCCTTAAAAATTTTAAGGTTCAAGGTTGGAGTTCACGATCTTGAAGGGGCGGGTGCTAGGAAGAAAAAAGTATACAACAGCGGATTGCCGGGATAAGTTAATTTTTTCAATGCATAAATGAAAAACTAGAACACCAACAAAGGCAAGAATGAAATCTTGTAAAAACTGGCTTTTCAACTTGCCGAAAGAGTATAATTATTAAAGCAGTATAAAACAAACCATAGAGCGCCATTTCCACTACCCCAAAAAAAGAAGATGAAACTATTTGTTGCACTTATTACTTGAACTTACAAAATCATAAATCATTGATTTGCAAAAATAAAAAACGGTAGTCAGAATTATAACTGGCTTAACGTTCCCTGATGCCCTAATATTACAGCGCCCTAAACCATTAGGCGAAATTGCAGTATTACTCATAAAAAGTGTAACGTTATTAAGGGAAAGCTATTATTCTTTTTAAGCCACGATTTTTTGAATACAGTAATATAAAATCTTTACACAATTATACACGCTCTCAATGCAGCACTCTTTGTAGTACATACAAGTTTGGCTTTATAAATGCCTGTTAAGGTTTTTTAAGTTTTCACAAAATGAAAATTTATACATTTGCAGCATTATTTAAAAGATTTACTAATTAATGACCAATCACAAAACCGCCGTAAGGGCAACATGGTTCAGCATTGCGGGTAATACCTTACTGGCTATAATTAAAGGGCTGGCAGGTATTTTTGGAAATTCATACGCTTTAATTGCAGATGCTATAGAATCTACTGCGGATGTTTTTTCCTCTTTTTTGGTTTTGTTTGGGCTAAAATATTCCAACAAGCCGGCAGATGAAAATCATCCTTACGGGCATGGCAGAGCAGAGCCGTTAATAACATTTTTGGTGGTTGGGTTTTTAATTACCTCAGCAACAATCATCGCCTACGAAAGCATTCAAAATATAGGCACGCCGCATGGGCTTCCAAAGCCATGGACACTTATAATATTGGGTGTAATTATTGTATGGAAAGAATTGTCTTTCAGGTTAGTAATGAAAAAAAGTATAGAAACGCATAGCTCATCATTAAGGGCTGATGCATGGCACCACCGCAGCGATGCCATAACTTCTATAGCTGCTTTCATTGGTATTTCTGTTGCGTTAATTATGGGTAAAGGATATGAGACTGCTGATGACTGGGCTGCATTATTCGCTTCGGGTTTTATACTGTATAATAGCTACCTCATTTTTAGGCCGGCATTGGGAGAAATAATGGATGAAAACCTTTTTGAAGATTTAATTCAACAGATAAGGGATGTGGCTATTAAAGTGCCAGGAGTGTCAGGTACTGAAAAATGTTATATCCGCAAAGCAGGCATGCAGTACCATGTAGACTTACATGCCCTTGTATCCGCAAACATTACCGTTAGGCAAGGGCACGATATATCACATGCGCTAAAAGATACATTGCTGAAAGAGCTTCCCCAATTGAACAACATATTAATACATATAGAGCCGAAAGACTTGGACGGTAGTAGCTTGTAGCGTTAGTGTTTTGTAAATGGCCCAGGTTTAATATCGATAATAAAATCATCCGCAGAGATATTAGGCAATAACAACCCTACAGGCATTTACAATTTTTTTTTAGCAAGTTTATTGAGTGAATTTCTTAATAATGCTTACCAAGCCTTCTTTGGGCACTACGCCGCTTTGGCGCCATAATGGCTGGCCATTTTTAAATAATATTAACGTGGGCACACCTTGAACCTGGTATTCGCTGGCAGCTAATTGATTTTTATCTACATCGACTTTTATAATTGTTGCAGCATTGCCAACTTGTAGTTTTACCTGATCAAGAATAGGCGACATTGTTTTGCAAGGACCGCACCAAGTGGCAAAAAAATCAACCAATACGGGCTTGTCTGATTGTATCACTTCTTTAAATGTCATAAGGTTGTATTAATTGTTGAAGTTGTAAAATAACAAAATGCTTTTCCTAAATAAATCACCAACAAATGTAGCATAATTATTAGATGGCGTAATAGCAAGTTGGGTTGATGGTTTATTAGTAGGCCCATCATCAATTTTATAAAAAAATAGTAAATTTTATCTGTTATAGGCTGGGCCATTGCAGCCAATAAATAATCTTATTTAAAAAGATGGTAAGGCTTTATACACGCATATCATCCGCTTGCCAGTTTTTTATTAATTTTTTTATATCATCGCTGCTGGTATTTTCTTTCAACACACGGTTAAGCAAGGCAATAAATTCATCATCGCTGGCAAATCGAAGGGCAGCTAATTGCCCAAATGAAATTTTAGGTTCTACATTTTTTGAGGGCTCGCCAAAAAGTTCAAAATAACGTAGCCTGAATTCAAGCCTAACAATCCTATCCTGGTTGCCCAAAGCATAATGCTGGCGCATCATTATGCCTAAATAAATAATAGTAAAGCAGGCGATACTAAATAGCGTCCATTCTAATTGATGCGCTTCATCATGCAACGCCTTCCAAATGCCTGTTACAATTAATGCCATCATCATTGGTAAAAATACAAAATGATGGGGGGCATAATATTTTTTATAATTATTGTAGCCTTGTTTTTTCATAACACTACAGGTGCAATAATTAGTCCAGTAATTAAAACATACTTATCATCCTTCAACTCCAAAAGATTGCAGCTTGTAGATGATTTTATGTTCAACTATAATGAGATAAAGCAAGTGGCAAATTCAGGCCTCCTTAACCAATATAGTAAAAGCCAGTATGGACTGGCCTTTACTACAAAAATACATTTTAATAAATACGACGCAATATTATGCCCATGGATTTAATACCACTTTTACACAATCTTCTTCCTTGTTCTTAAATATTTCGTACCCATGTGCAACCTGAGATAAAGGTAACCTATGGGTTATAATATCATCCAGCTTTACTTTGCCTTGCACCACATACTGCAGTAGCGTATCAATATATTTATGTGCTGGTGCCTGCCCACCTTTTAGGGTAATGCCTTTATCAAAAAATTGCCCGATAGGGAAGTTGTCGTACGTGGTAGGGGAAACGCCCAGCACTGAAACAATGCCGCCTCTGCGTACTGCGCCATACTAGCCTCCAGCACTTTTACAGAACCTTTTTCTAAATTTATTGTGGATTTTGCTTTATCAAGCAATGTGCGGTCTGGCTCAAAGCCTACGGCATCTTTACATACATCTGCACCACGCCCTTCTGTTATGGCACGTATTTGTTCAACCACTTCTTTCACATTGTCATCAAACAAAATTGTTTCGCAATTAGCGGCTTGTTTTGCCTTGTCTAAACGGTACTGCAAAGTATCAACAATTACAACTCTTGCGGCACCTGGCAGCCAGGCGCTTTTTGCTGCAAATATACCAACAGGCCCACTGCCAAAAATAGCTACTGTTTCGCCGCCTTGCACATTGCCCCAATCAACTCCTGTATATCCTGTTGGAAAAATATCTGTCAAAAAAAGTACTTGTTCATCTGTTAAATTATCGGGTACAAGCCTCGGGCCAAAATCAGCTTAAGGCACCCTTACGTATTCTGCCTGCCCTCCATCATACCCACCATATAAGTCGGTGTAACCAAACAAGGCACCCCCTTTTTCAGTAAGCAAGCCACCTTCGGGCCCGTAATTTTCGGGGTTGCTGTTTTCGCAATGGCCTGGTAGCTCATGGTTGCAAAAAAAAGCAATGCCCGCAGGCAATCGGAAAGGCTACTACTACGCGGTCGCCGCGTTTTAACCGGGTAACCCCTTTGCCTACCTCTTCAACAATACCCATAAATTCATGCCCCAAAACCATTGGCCTTGGCTGAGGAAGCCCACCTGAATAAATATGCAGGTCAGACCCACAAATTGCTGTTACTTTTAAAATGATATCAGTCTGCTCCTTTATTGTAGGGTCGTCTACGGTGTCGCAGGTTACTTTTTTTGGACCATGTATTACAGCTGCTTTCATATTTTTTTTAAATTTTGGTTACTATTTATCGTTATGTTTTGCCGGTTCTTGTTGTTTATTTACTTTATTAGCTACCATTTTATCTGGCATAATATTGCTGATGGCTACCTAAACTTTATTAGCAAAGCCAGATACTACCATGTCCTTATTTTTCATCAATGCCTCATAACCATCTTTAGCAACATCTGCTGGGCTGGATAGTTTGCCCTCTTGTACCACCTTGCTATCCATCATATCGGCCTTGTGAAAAAAGTCTGTTTCGGTAGCGCCTGGAAGTAATGCCGTAATAGTAACCGCAGTATCTTTTACTTCGCTGCGGATGGCTTCTGTAAAGGATTGTATAAACGCTTTTGTACCATGGTAAACAGATTGCCATGGGACAGGAATTTTACTGGCAACAGATGAAAGGTTTAAAATTTTTCCTTTGTTTTTAATAACCATATCTTGTAAAAACAGTTTTGTGAGCACCACAACACTGCATACGTTTAGTTGGATATTACCCAACTCTCTGCGGATGCCAGTATCTATAAACTGGCCGTATTGCCCCTGGCCTGCATCTTTTACTAGTATTTCAATTTCAATCCCTTTTGCCCTTACTTCGTCGTATAGTTCAAAAGGAGCTTCTTTATTAAAAAAATCTTTCGAAATAGAAATTACTTCTACCTTACAATCATTTTTTAATTCAATTTCGGTTTTGTTAAGTTCCTCTTTTTTGCGGGCTACTATAATTAAATTGTAGCCATCGTTTGCTAAAAGCGTTGCAAGTTCTTTGCCTATACCGCTTGTTGCCCCAGTAACTAAAGCATAAGGTTTAGTTGTGATAATAAAAATGTTTTTGTGTGAATAAGTATCGTTTTATGTAGTAGAAGTTTTACAAAAAGAACGCCATAAAAAATATTTATTGCTTGTAATAAACTGTACCATAAAATCAACGGATAAATGGAAATTAAGCCACAAGTAGAGTACAGTATACCGTTATGAGTTTGGAGTAAAAAGTTATGGTTATGAAGATAGAGGACAACTTGTTAGTTTGGGTAACCGATTATTTTGTATGGGTCGCTTCAAACAGACATAACAGACATAGAAAACAAGTACCGCCATGGGCAGCAACGTGAGCATACAGCAGCCAAAGGAATGCAGGCCACCACCAGTCAATATCAATGGATAAGTTCACCCCTTAAGTATCAAAGCCATACGCTACACTGGCTCAGTTGTACAGAAACCCAAAGCCAATACTGCAAAGCTCCGGATGGCAGCCGACAATTAAAGCAAAAAAATATAACCAGATTTGTATGGCTTACA
>JANXVN010000032.1 GCA_025351645.1 Ferruginibacter sp. | reverse complement strand
AAAATTAAAAACGATTTGCTATGAGAAAGAAATTCCATCCGTGGATGATCATGCTTATGCTATTTATTATGCTGGCATTTATTGCTCCCAACATTGTACATGCTCAAAATTTAATTGAAATAAAAGGAAAGGTAACATCTGCCACTGGTTTTTTACCAGCTGTTTCCGTTACAGTAAAAACCAATCCTACAATTGGTACCACTTCGGATGCTACTGGCAATTACAGTCTTAAAGTTCCATTAAACAGCACGCTAATTTTTAAATCTGTAGGTTACAAAGTTGTTGAAATTGCTGTAAACGGAAAATCAACGATAGATATAACTATGGAAATAGAAAGCATTAGTTTAGACGATGTGGTGGTGGTAGGATATGGTACCCAAAAGAAATCAACATTAACCGGTTCGGTTGCAGTGGTTAAGGGAAGCGAAATTGAAAAATCGCCTGCAGGAAATATTTCTAATAGTTTGGTTGGCAGAACACCAGGTGTGATAGCTACTAACAACAGCGGTGAGCCAGGTAACGACGGGTCAAATATATTTATAAGGGGCATCAGTACTTTTTCCGGGGCTACATCTCCCTTAATTGTAATAGATGGTGTGGCTAACAGGCCAGGTGGGTTTGAAAGGATCGATCCCAATGACATAGAAAGTATTTCTGTATTGAAGGATGCATCCGCAGCTATTTACGGAGCACAGGCGGCAAATGGGGTACTATTAATTACTACAAAAAGAGGAAGAGCGGGTAAGCCAACACTTACATTTAATTTTAACCAGGGCTTTAATACCTGGGGCAAAACAGAAAAATATTTAAACTCAGCCGACTATGCGCAAATGAAAAATGAAATCTCCCAATTTGGTGGAGGTACCCCATTTTATACTTCTGCTGAAATAGATAAATTTAGAAACGGATCAGATCCTGTATCCTATCCAAATACTGACTGGACAAAGCTGGCAACTAAAAAGGCATCGTTGCAGCAAAGAGCAAGCCTAACACTTTCTGGTGGTACTGATAAAGTAAAATATTATACCTCTGCAGGCATGCTAAATCAGGATGGACAATTTAAAGACGGTGTTTGGAAATTTAAACAATATAATTTCAGTGCGAATGTAGATGCACAGGTAAATAATGTTTTAAAGTTATCTTTTGCAACACAATTAAGATGGCAAAAAAAGGAAGGGTCGCCTATTGGTATTGCCAATACGTTTTCAAGTCTTGTTGGTGCATTGCCTACCGACCCGGCTAAAAATCCTGATGGCAGCTATGCTACCGGTGGCTTAAGTAATGGAGGAAGTTTAAATCCTTTGGTTAACTCAACTAATCTGGCGGGTATCTCCACTAACGAAAATATATATTCCTTAAATACTGCAAAAATAAGGTTGGATATTCCTTACGTAAAAGGTTTATTTGTTGACGGGTTTCTTTCTGTTGACCTGGGCATGGGCAATAATAGAAACTGGAGTAAATCATACCAGGTTTATTCCTTCAATGCAACCAATAGTAGCTATACACCACAAGTACAAAACGGTAGCCTTGGTTTAGGTTACCTGGATGTATTATCAAATAATTCTGTTACAATAACGCAAAATATCAAATTGAATTTTGAACGCACATTTGGTAAACACAGCCTAAATGCTTTTGTAAGTTATGAACAAAGTAAATTTAATTTCAAATATACAGGTGCTCATAAGGAACAATTTATTTCACAGGCAATTCCCGAATTGGACTATGGCAGTTCCACCAATCAAACCAATAATGGAAATGGATACTCAACTGCACGCCAAAATTATTTTGGTAGGATAAACTATGCTTACTCAAATAAATATTTAATAGAAGCCCAGTTAAGGTACGACGGATCTTACCAATTTTCCCATGCTCAGCGCTATGGCCTCTTTCCAAGCTTTTCAGCTGGCTGGAGACTATCTGAAGAAGATTGGTTTAAAAATAGTTTACCTGGCATCAGCAATTTAAAACTAAGAGGCTCGTGGGGCAAATTGGGTAATGATAATATTGCACCATTTCAATATGCTCAATTTTATTTCCTTAACAGAAACGGAGGATTATTTTATAATAACGGCAGCATTACTAATTATCCGGCATTCTCTCCAGGCGTAGTAGGCAATCCTAATGCCACATGGGAATCGCAAACTGCTACCAACCTTGCATTGGAGGGTGGCTTTTTTGCTAATAAACTAAATTTTACAATCGAATTATTTAAACAAAAAAGAAATAATATTTTAGCTCCCCCCAATGCATCGGTGCCAATGTATGCAGGCATAAGTTTACCAGATGAAAACATCGGAATAGTAGAAAATAAAGGTATTGAGGCACAGCTAAGCTATAAGGGCAGCGGGCGAAAAATTAATTATTATGTTTCTGGCAACATTACTTATGCAAGAAATAAAATAATATATCAAGATGAAAAATTATTAAGTAAACCAACTTACCAGGCATTTACCGGAAGCCCAGTAGGCGCAGGCTTGATATACAATGCCATTGGGGTTTTTAAAACTCAAAGTGAAATTGATCATTATGCAAAGTATAATCTCGGTAGCCCGCCCATCCCTGGCGATTTAAAATTTGAAGATGTTAATAAAGATGGGGTTATTGATCAGTTAGACCAGGTGATCCAACCTTTTACTTCTATTCCGCAGATTACTTATGGCGTATCAATGGGTTGTACCTGGAATCAATTTAGTTTGGATGTATTACTTCAGGGACAGGGCAGGGCAAATAGATATTACCGGGCAGTTTCTGGTAAAAATCAAAACTTTACACAGGAAGATTTTGATGGAAGGTCAACCCCTGGAAATATAACCAACAAACCCCGTGCATCTGAAGTGTATGGTAGCCCTCAGGGTATTGCCAATACCTATTTTTTAAGCAGTACCGCTTTTTTAAGGTTGAAGAATGTAGAATTATCCTACAATATAAAAGCACCCGCACTTACAAAAATGGGAATTGGTGCAATGAGGGTTTATGTAAACACCTTTAACCTTTTCACTATTACAAAATATAAAGGATTGGATCCGGAATCAGTTGATGGCCAGGGATTGGCTTATCCGGTAAACAGAACTTATAATATCGGCGCATCAATAAGCTTCTGATATTATTAAAAAGACTCAATAATCTAAAAAAATATTATAATGAAAAAGATACTTTTAATTTTAATACTAGGGTTTTCGCTGGTGATGGTATCCTGTAAAAAAGATTTACTAAATATTACACCAACCGACCGTATTTCAGATGCTACTCTTTTTTCAGACGCTAATCTCGTGGAGGCGTTTGTTAATAACAATTACAGGGATCTTACTTATGGTTTTTACAATGCGCACTGGCAGGCATTTTTACTGGCAGGCGCTACCGATGAAACGCAGAGTGCCTACGAATCTTATATTGGGGTAAACATAATTAACAAAGGGCTTTTAAACTCTTCCCCAACAGGTGCCAGTTTTACCGGTGTTTTTGATGGCAACGCCTATCCAAGGTATCAAATATGGGCTTCCAATTATAAATACATCAGCCAGTGTAATTCATTTTTTGAAAATGTTGATAAAGTTCAACATCTTTCAACCGACAACAAAAACCAGTTAATTGGCGAAATGAAAACATTAAGGGCATTTAGGTATTTTACTTTGGTAAAGCATTATGGAGGCGTGCCACTTATTATCAAAACCTTAGGTTTAAAAGATAAATTTGATGCCTCAAGAAATACCGTAGATGAATGTTTTAAATTTATTATTGATGAATTAAATGCGGCAATAGCCATTTTACCAGACGTAACTACGCAGTTAGGAAAAATTGATAAAGGTGTGGCAATGGCGGTAAAATCGAGGGTGCTTTTATATTATGCCAGCCCTTTATTTAATGCAGGTAATAATACAACCCTGTGGCAAAATGCAGCTGATGCAGCCCAGGCAGTTATTGATCTTAATAGATATAGCCTGGTAACCTGGGCAAACTATAAAAACATGTTTATTAAATTTGATCCGGCAAATACAGAAAATATTTTCGTGACAATTAATCAGTCTGGCATACCCTCTGAAGGGCACCAGGATGATTATCCATGGCCCGGCTTAACTTTTGAATATGCAGTAATGCCTTTTGTAAGGGGCGGCAATGTTATGTATGCGCCTACCCAGCAAATGGTAGATTCGTATGAAACCCTGGATGGGAAATTAATAACAGACCCCACTTCAAATTATGATCCACAGCATCCATATATTAACCGTGATCCGAGATTGGATGTAGGGATTTATCACCAGGGCTCCAAGTTAAATAACAGTATGATTGATTTTACCAATCCGGGCGGAACCGACTACGATGGTGATAACAATGTTACCGGCTACTTGCTGGCAAAATTTGTAGATCCTGCAGTGTATGATAATACAGGTATAGTATTGGGGGCGGCCCAGGGAAACCAACCATGGATCAATATCAGGTATGCTGAAATTTTATTAAACTATGCCGAGGCAATCAATGAAGCACAAGGGCCGGTTAATGCTTATGTGGCTATCAATAAAATTAGAGCCAGAGCAGGTATACCAGCGTTACCTTCCGGCTTATCTCAGAGCCAAATGAGGGCAAGGATACAAAATGAAAGAAAGGTGGAACTTGTTTTTGAGGAGCATCGTTTTTGGGATGTAAGAAGATGGAAAATTGCAGCTGTAACAAATAATATTACTACACAGGGCGTATTTGTTACAAAAGATGGAAATGGTTTTCCTCATTATGTTTATGGCGTTCCTAATACAGGCGGTAACCTTGATTATGATCCAGTAAGAATTTTTAAAGATCCGGATAATTATTTTTTTCCAATACCGCTTAGCGAAATAGCCGTGGATCCTAATTTGATTCAAAATCCGGGGTACTAGATGTTATATGTTTAAAAATATATTGCACCACATTATTTCTTATCAGCAAATAATATTTCAATGCAGTTAAGTAAAGTCCTTTTCTCTCCTTTGGAGAAGCTTAGGGTGAGGTAAAGACAAACATTTAAATCCTTAACTTAACGGCATTGAATAATATATCTTACTATTAAATAAAATCCCTAGCCCAATCTTTCGGGGAAACGAATCGTTTCTTGCAAATAAATCGTAACAAAATAAATGTATGAAAAAGTATTTGCTTGTTGTATTGCTCGTCTCCTTTTATGGTAGCGCCTGGTGTGCGGATACTTTATCCGTTTGCTCCCCATCTGGTAATATTTGTGTAAAAATATGGATGGAAAAAGCGCTGCAATACAGGATAGATTATAAAAAGGCGACAATACTTGATCCTTCTGTCATTGATTTAATTTTGCCAAACAATAAAAGTTTTTCTACTAATAATAGTATAAAATCATTTGCAATAAAAAAAGAGGCGCATCAAATTATTTCGCCTGTACCAGAAAAAAGAAAAATTATACAGGATGTATTTACTGAACTGGCTATCCAGTTTAAGCAACCTTACAAAATAATTTTCAGGGTATATGATGATGGGGTGGCTTACCGGTTTTTAACCCAGTTTAAAGATTCAATTATCATTGAAAATGAAGTAGCCGAATTTCATTTTCCCGGTACGCCTGCTGCTTATTTTCCGGGCATACACAAAAGGGATGATGCAGATATCTTTCATACCAGCTATGAAGAATTGTATTCTTTGCGAAAATTAGATTCAATAACAGTAAATGAAATGGCCTATACACCTGTGCTGGTTGTTCCAAAATCAAATCCTAAAATTGCTATAACAGAATCAGATCTGGAAGATTAT
>JANXVN010000024.1 GCA_025351645.1 Ferruginibacter sp. | reverse complement strand
ATCCAAAATTGTCTCAGCGACAAACACCAAACTGATGCAAATAAATAACTCCGCAAAATATACAGGCAATTTTCTGAAGGATAAGTATGCTTTTAAAATACAGGTATCATTTAAACTGCTAATTCCTTAATCGCCAGCAAGTTTAATTGGCCCGCATGATAGCTCTGGTGCAGTGTGCGCCCCAATAAAACATTCAACTTATTGCGTTGTGGAGCCAATGCAAAGTCTTCGTCAGAAACTAAAGAATGCTTACTTAACCATTGCTGTGGCTGCATTTTACTAAAATGTGCTGCTAGGGTTTCATTTAAAGTCTCCCAATAAACCTTTAATTCCGGTATGGTGAGTGTGTCTGCAAATTTTTTATCGGGGCTATTTAAAAATGCTTCTTCCAGTTCCGGATAAAGCTTTTCGCCTAAGCCAAACATCGGCAACATACTGTCATTACTGCTAATTAGATGGCCTAATAAATATATCGCCCTATTACGGCCTGGCGCCACTTCACCCAAATAAGCTGCATCCTGGTACTTATTAAAATAATTAGTTACTGCTTTATTTTGATTAGCCCATGCATTTACAATAAGGCTTACCATCATTTCGGTTTGTGCAATGGCGGGGTTTGTTGTTGTTTCATTTGTCATGCTGTGAGGTTGTTTTTAATAAATAACGAGTGTTGTTTAAGGCTTTGATAACTGGTCTAATTTTTCTATGTCTTCTTGTGTAAGTTCAACATTGGATGTCTTCATATTCTCTTCAAGATGTGCTACGCTTGAAGTGCCAGGTATCAGCAATATATTATCTGCATGCTGTAGCAACCAGCTTAATGCAACTTGGTGAACAGTAGCTTTATGGTCTGCAGCAATTTTTTGCAATACATCAACCGCCTCTACATTACCGGCATTTAACGGATACCAGGGAATAAAAGCGATATTATTTTCAGTACAATATGTCAACACAGCCTCCCATTTACGGTTGTCGACGCTGTACATATTCTGCACAGATACTACATCAAAATATTGCTGTGCTTTTTTGATGTCTTCTACGGTAACTTCTGATAAACCAATATGCTTAATCTTTCCTTCCTGTTGCGCTTGTTGTAAAAATTCAAAAGTTTTTTCTGCCGGTACGTTAGGGTCAATCCTGTGTAATTGGTATAATTCTATCTGGTCAAGCTTCAGCCTTTTCAAGCTTCCTGCCAACGCTTCTTTTAAATGTTCAGGGCTTGAGTTTACCGGCCATTGGTTTGGCCCAGTCCTGGTAAGGCCGCCTTTGGTTGCAATCAACAAGCCTTTAGGATAAGGGTATAATGCCTCGGCTATCAATTCTTCAGAAACATTTGGGCCGTAGCTATCGGCAGTGTCTATAAAATTAACACCCAGTTCTACAGCACGTTGTAATACTTTAATTGATTCTTCCTTATTTTCTGGAGGGCCCCAAATGCCTTTTCCTGTAATGCGCATGGCGCCATAGCCTAAGCGGTTGATGGTTAAATCGCCACCTATGCTAAAAGTTGATTTAGTTTGTGTATTGTTCATCCTGTAAATTTTTATTTTCAAACAGCTTAAACAAAATAAAGTTTATGCAACTTCCTTTTATCATAATATTTTTTTGTTAACACATGCCTTACACAATTTATAGCTTGGTGTAACCAACGTCCAGCAACAGTTAGCCGCCCAACATGTATTTAAATGAATCGGATGCCTTAAAAGAAACCTGCAGCTATTTCTTCCATTGTGCCTAAATGCTTTACAGGGACTGTGCAGATAAAATATACTTTGTTGCCAGGGACCATCTTATGTAGCAGCAGCAAAGCAACTTGATCGATATAACAAAACATTTTGAGATGTAAATAAATCAGCATCTACCAATTGTTTCAAATGATGGGACACAGTAGATTATGCAATGCCTAACATATTTACCACAGCCACTCACTGTTAGGCTTATTTTGTTTTTTGATAGCTTACATAATTTTTTGAGCGATAAGGGTGGGCTAAAGTTTTTGCAATCTTTTCTATTTTTTAAATCCAGTATTTTAATTATTTATGAAAATGCATCAGTTTATTTTATAAGTGAACAAATAGGGTTGCACCTATCCTAAAAAGAAGGGTTGAAGTGTAGTGCATTACCATTTTTAAAGCATCCCTAAAAAAATATGCGGCACTAAAAAGCTCAAAGTTTATACCTTTTTAAAAGGTGTAAACTTTGAGCTTTTTAGTGCGAGTTAAAATATTTTAAAACAATTCCGTCTGTGGATTTTCCGCATCATCTTTTTTCTCCCACTCCATCTCGATCATTTTTGAATACTCTGTAAGCTTGGCTCCTGCTGCCTTCCAGCCCATTACTTCTACCAGGTTGTTTACTTTAAATTTGGCATTGCGTACCAGCTGGCCTTTGCCTGTTTTTACAATCAGCAATGGCTCCGCTTCTGTAGTCACCATTTCTACCCTGTTATCTTTCCCTTCTTTTATAAAAAAGAATTTGCTTTTAAGTGTAGTTGTTTCAATTTTAAAACGTTTGATATTGTACTGCGATTTTTCATTGTCAAGGTACACTGCGGATACAATTTTATCAGCTTTAAATTTTTCAATCAGCAATATCTTTTCCGTATCAAAACGCTGCATTAGTTCCTGGTCGGTAATTTCATAATTGCCATCGTTAAAAATTACCAGTATCCTGTCTTCCGCATCAAACTTACCCAGGTATTCCCCTTTTTCTTCTGCATTGAGGCGGCCGAACTTACTATCGAACCAAAGCTTTTTAGCATCCAGCGTCGATTTACCAGCTTCTTTAAACTTAACAGTTTTTATAGGATATTTAGTTACCTGGTTACCAATGCTTCCTCGTCCTTTTATTTCCAGTTCTTCAAAATAAAATTCCATTTCTTTTTTCTTAGCGCTGCAATTGGGGCTTAGTACAATTTTCACCACTTCTGCTTCGCCATTAGCGTTGGCGGTAAAATAATGTACCCTGCTTTTTTCGCTGCCTTTGGTAAGGTCATATTCTTTATCTCGTGTAATGCCGGTTACGTTAAAGCGCTTGGCATACGTAACGCCTGTTTTTCCATCAACATACATTAAATTATAAGTAGTACGTTCATCACTTTTTTGGAAAACGGCTACATGGATAATATCTTTTCCAATAAATGTTTTGTCAGATACCCTTATCACTTTCATGATGCCGCCTTTAGTGAAAACGATGATATCGTCAAGGTCGCTTACTTCGGCAATCAGCTCATCCTTTTTTAATGCGGTACCAATAAACCCATCGGCATAATTTACATACAGCTTAATATTAGCAATGGCTACAGACCTGGCTTGTATGGTATCAAAAAGTTTTATTTCTGTTTTGCGCTCTCTTCCTTTGCCAAATTTCTTTAGCAGGTTTTCGTAGTAGGCCACAGCATATTCTGTTAAATGTTCCAGGTCGTACCTTACTTGTTTTATCTCTTCTTCAAGATTTTTTATTTGTTCATTCAGCTCATCAATATCCAGTTTATAAATTCGGCGAACAGGCTTTTCTGTCAGCTTAACAATGTCTTCCCTGGTAATGGCCCTTCTTAATAAATGCTTAAATGGACCGAATGCTTTATCTATTGCTTCTAAAACCTTCTCCCATGTTTCATGTTTCTTTTCTAGTTCTTTATAAATTTTTTCTTCAAAAAATATTTTTTCTAAAGAGGTATAATGCCATTTTTCCTGTAGCTCGCTAAGCCTTATTTCCAGTTCTCTTTTTAGTAATTCCCGGGTATTATCGGCGGATATCCGCAACAGTTCCGGCACGCCTAAAAATTGTGGCTTGTCCTTCACTATCACGCAGGCATTGGGCGAAATGCTTACTTCGCAATCTGTAAAAGCATACAGCGCATCAATCGTTATATCTGGTGAAATGCCGGGTGCCAGTTCTATAATAATTTCTACTTCAGCGGCGGTATGGTCGTTTACTTTTTTTATTTTTATTTTACCCTGGTCAGTTGCCTTTACAATGCTTTCCATCAATTGCGTAGTGGTTGTGCCGTAAGGCACACTTCTTATCACCAACGTCTTTTTATCTATCTCTTCAATTATGGCACGTACCCTTATTTTGCCACCTCTTCTACCTTCATTGTAATTGCTGGAATCCATGCTGCAACCTGTTAAAAAATCGGGCAGCAACTCAAATTTCTTTCCTTTTAAATATTTGATGGATGCATCGATAAGCTCGCAAAAATTATGTGGTAAAATTTTTGTTGCCAGCCCAACCGCAATACCTTCTGCGCCTTGTGCCAGCAGCAACGGAAATTTCATGGGCAGTGTTACCGGTTCATTTTTGCGGCCATCATAACTTAACGCCCACTCGGTGGTTTTTGCGTTGAAAGCCACTTCCAGTGCAAATTTGCTTAGCCTTGCCTCAATGTACCTTGGTGCGGCGGCATCATCGCCAGTGCGCACATCGCCCCAGTTGCCCTGGGTTTCGACCAGCAAATCTTTTTGCCCCATGTTTACTAACGCATCGCCAATACTCATATCGCCATGCGGATGGTATTGCATGGATTGGCCGATGATGTTGGCTACTTTATTAAAACGGCCGTCATCCATTTCTTTCATAGAATGTAAGATGCGTCGCTGTACCGGCTTTAGGCCATCCTCAATAAATGGCACGGCCCTTTCCAATATTACATAACTGGCGTAATTGAGGAACCAGGTTTTGTATTGCCCGCCAATGCCACTGTCCGTGTGTACGTAATCTTCTTTTATTTTGCTTGTTGCCATTGTAATTATATCATTCTTTTAAGCCTCGTAAAGCTCTAACGGCTGCCCGTTGGGATCGTAAAAAAAACAAAACTTTTTATTGGTCAATTCATCTGTGCGTATGCCTTGTACATCAACCCCTTTGCTTACTAATTCTGCTACTGAAGTTTCAATATCCTCTACCGCAAAAGCCAAATGCCGTAAGCCCTTTTGTTCGGGGAAAGAAGCCCTTTCCTTAAATTCAGGAAAAGAGAAAAGTTCGATCTGGTACTGGCCGTTTATGGTGAGGTCAAGCTTGTAAGATTTTCGGTCTTCTCTATACGTTTCAGCCAAAATTGTAAACCCTAAAACATTCGTATAAAAGGTTTTGCTGCGTTCGTAATCATCGGTTAGTATTGCCACATGATGGATAGCTTTTATGTTCATATTGCTTAAGCTTTGGTTTTTATTTCGAACTCTTTCATATTGGCTACTTTGCCTTGTACATCAAACATATCCTGTGCCAGCATTACTTTTAAGCGCCATAATAAATAAGCATCGCCAGTGGTATGTTTCGCTTTGCTTATATACTGGTTAATAATTTTAGATGCTTTTTGCCAATCAGGGGTAATTAACTTCTTCAACTCAGCATCGTAAAAATCATACTCCTCCTGCCCTAGTTTTTTGCCGCCTTCCAGCAAACGGATGCCTTTGTTTTCGTTGCACAATTTTGTCCATTCATCGGGATCGACTTCAAACTCGCTAAGGGTAATTTCCCGGGCTAATTTTTTAGCTTTTAAAAATTCTTTAGGTTGTATTTCATGCAACCAGTTAGGATAAAAAATATTTCCTTTTTCGTTGATGAAAGGCAGGTTGTTAAGGTATAAAATAAACACCCTGCTTTGAAACTCCTGCAGGTATTTCAGCAGCCAATAATATCCACTAACATCATGCTTGTTTTGTGCAGCCCATATCCAGATGGTTTCTGTTTCGTTGCGGCGCATGGTGCCTACTAACTCTGCCACTGTTTTATAATCATCTGCTTCGACGCTATCTGCTTTGCCATCATAGTCGCCACCAGCCAATATATCTCGCCACCACTGCTTACGGGCTTCAATGCCTTCCCCAATGTATATGTTATTTAAAGGGCCTACGGCATAGTCATCTTTTATCAAAACGATGTTGCCAGTCAGGCTTTCATCTAAGGCCAAAACTTGTTGTAAAACCTTTACATCGGCTTCATTAAAAACTATGTGCGTCATAATGTAATTAAAAATTAAGAATTAAAAATTCTTTCACTTCGTGTTATACTCTTTTTTTTTAGTACCTACTAAATATTGATTTATCACAATCAGGTTATTTGTCCATATTCTTTTTTTCTCTTGTAGTTTTAATGATTGATGCTAAAATTCTTTTTAGCTCATCTGCATCTTTTAAAAATGAATTTGCCAATTTCACTTCTAACAAACTGCTATCCCGCAATATGCGCAGCTAGTAATTAACCTCCCTGGCTTCTTTATAAGCAATATCGATTTTATGAACGAAATCTGCTCCTGATTGCCCACCTACCGCTTCTTCTACATTGGCACCCACAGAAGTACCGCTTTTTAAAAGTTGAATTAATAGAGCTCGCTCAACTTTATTTTTTTTAAGAAATATATACAGTTTTACTTTACGCAACCCAAACTTATATGATTTGTTAACGATAATATTATCTTTAGCTATACCGATTTCAATTTTATACAAAACTTTCCTATCAAAAGAAGTTAGTATTAGGGTAAAATATTACGGACAGAATGAATTCTTAACTCTTAATAACAAAATCACGCTTCCAAAACCTGCTTACCTTCCTCCACCAAATCAACTTCCAATTGCAAGTTATCAATAATAAATTCCTGCCTTGTCGGCGTGTTTTTACCCATGTAATATTCCAGCAATTGTTGTATGTGCGTATCTGGCAGCATCATTACGGGTTGCAGCTTCATGTCGCGGTTTATAAATCGGGCAAACTCTTCAGGGCTAATTTCACCGAGGCCTTTAAACCTCGTTATTTCTGGCTTGCTGCCAAGCTTTTTTATGGCCGCTTGTTTTTCACTTTCATCATAACAATAAATAGTTTCTTGTTTGTTACGTACCCTAAATAGTGGTGTTTCTAAAATATATACATGCCCGTTCTTTACCAGGTCTGGAAAAAATTGCAGGAAAAAAGTCATCAATAACAACCTGATATGCAAGCCATCTACGTCCGCATCTGTTGCAAATACAATGTTGTTGTAACGCAATGTTTCGTAGCCTTCTTCTATATTTAAAGCATGCTGCAATAAATTAAATTCCTCATTTTCATAAACTACCTTTTTTGTTAGCCCAAAACAGTTTAAAGGCTTTCCGCGTAAGCTAAATACTGCCTGGGTGTTTACGTTCCTAGCTTTAGTAATGCTTCCGCTGGCACTATCGCCTTCGGTTATAAAAATGGTGCTTTCCTTTTGTTTTTCTAAGATGTTGTCCTTGTCTTTGCCAACGGCCTCATCGTTGTAATGGAACTTGCAATCCCGTAACTTTTTATTGTGCAGGTTAGCTTTTTTTGCCCGTTCGTTCGCCAGCTTGCGGATGCCGGATAATTCTTTGCGTTCCCGCTCGTTTTGCTCAATGCGCTTTTTTAATGCTTCCGCAGTAGCAGCGTTACGGTGCAAGAAGTTGTTGAGTTCTTTGCCTAAAAATTCGGCTATAAAATTTTTCATGCTTGGGCCGCCTTCGTAAACGGTTTGCGAGCCCAGTTTTGTTTTTGTCTGGCTTTCAAACACCGGCTCCTGCACCCTTACAGAAATTGCTGCGCAGATGCTTCCACGGATGTCTGATGCATCATAATCTTTCTTATAAAAATCACGGATAGTTTTTACATACCCTTCCCTGAAAGCAGCTAAGTGAGTACCGCCTTGCGTGGTAAACTGGCCGTTTACAAAACTATAGTATTCTTCGCCATAGGCACCGCCATGGCTAAGTGCTAATTCAATATCTTCTCCTTTTAAATGTATTATCGGGTATCGAAGCTCATCTTCGTTGGTCTTGCGTTTTAACAAATCCAGCAGCCCATTTTTGCTGACGTACTTTTTGCCATTGAGGTTCATTACCAGCCCTGCATTGAGGTAGCAATAATTCCAAAACTGGTTGTCCAAATAATCTTGCTCAAAATGAAATTTGGTAAAAATCGTTTCATCGGGAATAAAAGTTACAAATGTGCCGTTCTCTTCTTTGCTGGTTGCTTCTTTATGTTCTTTAATGAGAACGCCTCTTTCAAACTCTGCCGTTTTTTCTTTGCCTTCCCTAAAAGCGGTTACTTTAAAATAATGGCTTAACGCATTTACCGCTTTGGTACCTACGCCATTTAAGCCCACGCTTTTTTGAAAGGCTTTGCTATCGTATTTGGCACCAGTATTTATTTTACTAACCACATCCACCACTTTGCCAAGTGGTATGCCACGCCCAAAATCCCTTACGCTAATGGAATTGGTTTGTTCATTTATGGTAACATCCACATGCTTGCCGTAGCCCATGGTGTACTCATCTATACAGTTGTCAATTACTTCTTTAATTAAAACATATATGCCATCATCTGCACTGCTGCCATCGCCCAATTTGCCAATGTACATGCCGGGGCGCAAACGGATATGTTCTTTCCAATCCAGGCTCCTTATTGAGTCTTCATTATAATCTGCCGCTATTTTTTCTCTTTCTGCCATGCTTATTTTATTGGTGGTACTGATATTGGATTTCTCTATAGCTGATATTGTTTTTCTTTTTTGTACGGCCAGCAATTTTGCATCTTTTGCTAAAGCTGATTAATTGCTTGATAACCTACAATTGGCAATAAACATATTTCAGGGCTGCAAGCTACTAATAATTTTAGTAAATTTTAGATGAAGCAAATATAAGTAAACCAAATTAGAGATAGGCGGCACTGTTTTTAACAGCTGTGCATAAAGGGGTTTATAACATAAAATAATGTGGTGAATATTTTACTTAAAGGCCTGATAACAATTTATAAATCGCTTAACGTAGGTGGGGCGGATGCTGTATTAAGGATATTGTGGTAAAAGATGCCTAAAAAACCGAAGTAAAAGTGTGCGACGCCAATGAAGTTGAATATGGCTATGTATTGGCTGGGGCAACAAAAAAACTCCTTAATAACACGTTATCCTTTTATCGAAGCAATATTGTTGACAATAACCCGTAAACGTTTTTGGGTTGAAAGAATAAAATGGAATGTCTTTCCACTAAAAATTTTTGCAGGATAAAATAAGTTGTTACTTTCACTGAAAAATACTATGTTGCCACAATTAATTACACATCTTGCAACAATAGCCGGTATTGCTACTGAAAAGGAAGCAGAGAATGATGCGCTTCGCCTGTTTTTAAAACGGCAGGATGGTGCCGCAATTGACGTTCTGGTGTATGAAATAAACGATGAGATTACTCCAAAGATAGATTGCACGCAGTGTGGCAATTGCTGTAAATCTTTAATGATAAATGTTACCCCTATAGAAGCCATGTCATTATCAGCCTACCTTAAGGAACCGCTGGCACTTGTGAAAGAAAAATATATAGAAATAAGTGAACAAGGGCAAATGATTATCAACACTATACCATGCCATTTTTTAGCAGATAGCAAATGCACTATTTATGAAAACCGGTTTACCGAATGCCGGGAATTTCCACACCTGCACAAGGATAATTTTACCACCAGGCTTTTTGGCACACTGATGTATTATGCTATGTGCCCCATTATTTTTAATGTAGTAGAAGCTTTAAAAAAGCGGCTAGCGTTTAAAGTGGACTGATGTTTGTAGCATTCGTAAAAAAAGAATTTATCAGCATACTTTTTAATTAGCCATTAATTTATGGTTGTTAAATAAAAAAATATAAAATCAACCTCTTTTTTTCTTTTCTTTGATTATTATTTAAAAATTAAAATTTAGCATTATGAAATTGACAAAATTGTTGATGGCGATTGCCATTGTAACAACGGTAAGCTTTGTAAGCTGCAAGCCGAAGGATGACGATATTAAAGCTGCTATTGAAGCAAAAATTAAGGCAGATGCAGACCTTGCACCTGTATCTGTAGATGTAAAAGATGGTATTGCTACTTTAAGCGGCCAGGTTAAGGATGACGCTACAAAAGCAAAAGTACCAACGCTTACAGCTGATGTAAAAGGTGTTAAAAGCACTACTGACAACACTTCAGTAACACCTCCCCCACCTCCGCCACCTGCACCTGTTGCAATTACTGCAGACGACCCGTTGACAAAATCTGTTACTGATGCTACTAAAGATTACCCAACTGTAAAGACTACCGTTAAAGACGGCGTAATTGCTGTAACCGGTACAATTGCACCAGATAAATGGAAGAAATTAAAGATGAGCCTTGATGGGCTGCACCCTAAGAAAGTTGATGGCAGCGCACTTACAATTAAATAATAACTATAAAAATAACGATCATGGCATTACAGGATAAATATAAAGAATTGACAGACGCCGCTACTGCAGCAGGTATCAGCGATTTGCAGGTACGGGAACAGGATAGCGTTTTATACATTGATGGCACTGCACCAACAGGTACTGTTAAAGACCAGCTGTGGGATATTTACGGAAAAATTGACCCTAATTTTTTAACCGGCGATTTAGTACTGAACGTTAATGTAAGTGTTGGCGCAGATGTTACAAAAGTTAAAGTTACAACAGATAATAGCAACCTTAATATAAGAAAAGGCCCCGGCACCGACCAGCCGATTGTTGGCAAAGCAGGCCATGGAGAAATTATTACTTTGCTTAATAAAAGCAACGAGCAATGGTGGCTTGTACGTACAGACGACATGGAAGAAGGTTACGCTTATGCACAATATTTATCTCCTCAATAAGCAGCTTTTTTTAAATAATGATAAAGCCATCTCTTTACTTTGAGGTGGCTTTTTTTATTTGCATTATAATGCAGAACTTTACTTAAATTTTTTCTCATGAAATACTTATTCAATAGCATTGCTGCAATATTATTAACCACCACCTTTTTATGCTGCGCTGCACAAACCAATACCAGCCTTACTGCCGGCGAGTTTGAAACTGCAACCAAAGATTCTATACAATTGCTGGACGTACGTACGCCAGGAGAATATAATACCGGGCATATTAAAAATGCGTTACAGGCAGACTGGACAGACAAGCAAGAATTTAACAGGCGAATTGCTTTTATCGATAAAAACAAACCAGTGTACGTATACTGTTTATCTGGCGGAAGAAGCGGTGCTGCTGCAAAAGAAATGCGTACTAATGGTTACCAAAAAGTGTATGAATTAAATGGCGGCATCAATGCATGGAAGGCTGCCAATAAACCGCTGGAAGGAAAAACAACAAAGCCCCAGATGAGTATAGAACAATTTAATACATCTATAAAAGGCGATGCTGTTGTACTGGTAGATTTTGGTGCAGAATGGTGCCCGCCATGTAAAAAAATGGAGCCTGTGTTAAAAGATTTACAAGCTAGTAATAAAAAATTTACACTTATAAAAGTTGATGGCGGCAAAGATGAGGATGTGCTGAAAGAATATGCTGTAACAGCTTTGCCCGTGTTCATTATTTTTAAAAATGGCAAGCAGGCTTGGCGTAAAGATGGTGTTGTTGATGAAAAAGAATTGGCGGCTGCATTATTGAAGTAATGATTACTTTTTTAAAAAGTATAATAAATACAGCTGAACTGTAAATCATGTTATTGGTCAGGCGGGTTTTTATCAAGCCCCAAATTAATACGGGTTTGTATGTTGAATTGAAATTGCTCTTCTACCGGTATCTTTTTGCGGGAGTTTTTATTTATGTCCTTGCCTTCTTTAGACCATAAAAAGGGATAGAAATTAAAAACTTTATTGCCATCAAGTTTAGCGGCTTGCTTTTTCCAATTTTGCCAGCGAAGATTTTCATAAAAACTATTGAGGTTATTGTTGAAGCAGAAATATAAAAAGTCTGTGTAGGTAAGCCCGAGCGGCTCCCAAATTAATCTATCGGGCGAAAGGTAATATACGTTGCCTTTATCTTTTCCGAAAGCATCGCCATTTACGGCGAAGAACCCTCCTACCGCATCATCGGCAATTAAAAGGTAGGCAGGCATATCGCCAAAATTTTGGAAAGATTTTCCTTTATTCCAATCTGGCAAACTTCGGTTAAGCCTTTTACTGCCAGAGCCCAAAATCCTTATCCATCCATCATCTACCATTATGCCGCCTGTATTATAAATGATGGCACCCATGGGCGAACGTGTTGTTACTTGTAAATTATATAAAGCTTGTTTAGCTAAAGTAGTATCGCAGGGAAGCACTTCTACTTTATTTTTTGCGGAGTCTATCATTTGCTGCACAAACGGCCAACCGGGGTCTATGGTTACAATCAATTCCTCAAGCTTCCGCATTTTGATTTGCCCAAAGACTGAGCTTGTTAAAAAAATAAATATAAAAAAACAACTGCATTTCATAAAAAAATTATTGCATAAATATAGTGAGCCTAACTATTAAACTATGCTAATTTTATGTGGCGACAAACTTTTAAATTAATGAACGTACAATTGTTAAACCGCGCTTTTGCATTGAACCTTTTGGCATAATCTGTGATTGTAATTGGTATAAAACAATTAATCATGGATATAATCATTCAATCTTTAGGCTTTAAAGCAGGAGAAACTTTAGAAGCCTTTATACGTGAAAAAGTAAGTGGCTTTAAAAATGACCATATTGTTAGAGCCAATGTTACATTGTTTATGGGCGCTAATAATGACCCTGAAAATAACTATTGTGAAATACGTTTAGAAGTGCCGGGCAATGACCATTTTATAAAAAAACGCAGCCAGTATTTTGAAACATCCGTAAGCGAATGCGTGGATGTATTGGCACAAATGCTTAATAAAAATAAAGACATACAGGTTGACAGGCGACAGGCAAAAGCGATTGAAGTGCAGGATGCTTTGCTGCAAGGCGAAACAGATAATGACGAAATAGAATTAGAAGATGTTGTAAAGTAAAATAATAGCAAAAAGCAAAAAGCCACGAGTCGGTTGATTGGTGGCTTTTACTTTTTGGGTAAGAATTTATGGCTATTCAAATACCACTTTAAAAATGATGGTGCAAGGCCTTTGCCACACCATCATTATTATTAGTATCAGTTACATAATCAGCCACTAATTTTATGTCTTCAGGCGCATTGCCCATTGCTATGCCCATGCCGGCAAATTCTATCATGCCTTCATCATTATAGTTATCGCCAATGGCAATTATTTCTTTTTGATCTATACCATACTTTTTAATTAATAACTGAATGGCTTTAGCTTTCGATGCTTTCTGGCTCATTACTTCCAGGTAAGTTGATTGGGATTTATAGATGTTTAATTGGCCGCCGTGCAGTTCATTCAACCTGGCTTCAATTGTTTGTATCATGTCTTTGTCGCCAGCAATCAAAATTTTATTCGGTCCAGTCTTTTTAGCTTCCCAAATATCCAGGGTTTCTGCAAATGGCAGTATATTAATTTTAATAGGCGTAATTTTTTGTTCCTTTTTTATACGGTCGTTATCTATCTCTGCATACCAATCCATTTGGCTGTAATAAATGGGCGTTACATCATAGCCTTTCAATTCGTTGTGTACCGATGCTGCATCCTTTTGTGATACTGCCGATTCATAAATAATCTCGTCTTTATGAAAAATATAGCCGCCATTCAGGCTTACAATAGGCATGTCATCGGTAACAACACTTTTACTAATAGGTAATATGCCATGTAGCGGACGGGCAGATATAAGCACTACTAAAACGCCTTTTTTCAATAAGCCTTGTATGGCTTGCCTGTTTGCTTCGCTAACGCTATGGTCGCTTTTAAGCAACGTGCCATCCATATCTATAAAAACTGCTTTGTACATGTTTGTTGTTTTAAATGAATGGGCAAATATAACTAAAAAAGCCCCCAAAAATTGGAGGCCTTTATTGATGTATGCTGGTTACCAGTTTCTTCTATCGTGTTTATCGTAACGGCTATAGTGATCGTCTCTGCCACCATATTTTGCTACTACGCAATTAATCTCATAATCTCGTTGGGCTTGCAGCTGCGCTATTTTATATTGTTTTTTATGCCTTCCCATAAAAAAACTGTTTTGAATCCATTCTATTTTTCTATCGTAGGAATAATTGATCCTATCAATCTGCATATCTTTTTTATTATCACCAAAATGATGGTCATACCTGCCATGGTCATCGTAACGGTTGTCGATAACTACTTCGCGGTTATTGTTGTTATAATTGTCATCGTTAGGGCGATTATTGTTATACTGTGCAAAGGCTGCAGATGATAAAAATACTACAGTTGCTAATAGTGTAAAAGTCTTTTTCATGATTGTAATTTTTAGTTGTTATTAATGCATATAAGATAAAATCTAATTAAAGACGTTTACCAAAGAAATGTTAATAGGCAAAAAAAATTAGCGTGTAGGCGTTGGTGGTAGTAATGTTAATTTTGAAGTTTCGGAACGAGGTTAAATTAAAAAAGCGCTGCAAAAAATGCGGCGCTTTACTTTATTCGATTTATGTTTTTGCGTTTTTACTAATTCCCTTTCCAGGTGTTGTTGGCAAAGTTTACGTCTGGCAAAACCTTATTAGGGTCTATTACCACACTGGCTAACTTTTCTGTAGTAGGCAATTTTACTCTCCATGTTTTAGTATTGTTCCAAACTTCTACTGGTAATTTAATGGTGCCTTTTGTGCCACTTATTGTTTCGTAAGCAATGGTAACGGGCATGGCCATTTGGTTTAAATTAGCAATTGTTACAATGGCTCCGTTTATTGAGCTGTCCTTTTCATATTTAACCGATTGTACAGCCTGGTCAAGCTTGTAATTTTCAAGGAACCATCCTTTCCAGAACCAGGTAAGGTCTTCACCGGCAACGTTATCCATAGTACGAAAAAAGTCCCATGGTGTTGGGTGCTTAAAGGCCCAGCGTTGGATATAGGTCCTAAAAGCGTAATCAAACCTGTTACTATCCAATATTTCGGTACGTAAAAGTTCAAGCCCATAACCAGGCTTTAAATATAAAGCCGTGCCAATATTCACTTCTTTCATTGCATCTGGCGTGCTCATAATGGCTTCGCTGCTTGGTGAAAACATATATTTTGCAAGCCCTTCCATATTCCTCGGGTTGCTCTTGTACTCGCCATTATTAAAATCTTTTACAGCAATGGAATTAATAAAAGTGTTGAAGCCTTCATCCATCCAGCCATATTTGCGTTCGTTGCTACCAACAATCATCGGGAACCAGGTGTGGCCAAACTCATGGTCAGTTACGCCAAATAAACCTTCTCCTTTTGCTTTCCATCCACAAAAAACAATACCAGGGTATTCCATGCCGCCTACATTGCTGGCAACATTACTGGCCACAGGGTAAGGAAATTCGTACCATCTCCTGCTATAATTTTCAATGCTATGTTTTGTATATTCAGTAGCCCTTGTCCATGCTTTATCACCGGCACTTTCTACGGGGTAAACACTCATAGCTAAAGATGCTTTTCCACTTGGCAAATTCATTTTAGCAGCATCCCAGATAAATGATTTTGAAGAAGCCCATGAAACATCCCTTGCATTGGTCATTTTAAAATGCCAGGTAAGCGTATTTCCTTTTGGCCTTGATGATGGTTCGGTTACTTCCGCTTCCGTACGTATCATTACCGTTTGATTGCTTTTTTTCGCGTTAGCTAAACGGCTAACTTGTGTTGGCGTAAGTACTTCATTTGGGTTTTGCAATTCGCCACTGGCAACAACAATATGCGTTGCTGGGGCAGTAATGGTAAAATCGAAATCGCCATATTCAAGGTAAAATTCACTTGGGCCTAAGTAAGGCAATGTGTTCCAGCCTTGTATTTCATCAAATACACACATGCGTGGGTACCATTGAGCAACGGTAAATATGTCGCCATTTTTTGTCTTTAAAATTCCACAACGGTCAGCGCCATATTCCGGTAATGTAAAAGAATAGTCCAATTTTATTTTAACTACATCACCATTTGCTTTTACTGCTTTTGGCAAGCGTATCTGCATCCTTGTGTCTGTAATAATATAATCAGCTTTACCATCGTTTATTTGCACGTTGGTAAAGTTGTAGCCACCACTAAAACCACTGGCTGCATCGCCATAACGGCTACGGCTACCCACTGGCATTCGGGCCTGGCCACGGCTATCTTTATTAAATAAATTTTGGTCTAGCTGTAGCCATAAAAAAGGCAATGGATGCGGACTGTTATTTCTATAAGTTATAGTAACGGTGCCTTTAATAACATGCGTGGTTTCATCTAGCGAAGCTGCTATTTGATAATCTGCCTTATTTTGCCAATAACCAACATTAGGTTCGCCGGTTGCAGCCCTTGTAATGGTTTCGCCGGTACTATAGAATAGAGGAGAAAATAAGGCATGCGGGTCGTAGGTAGATTCTAAAACTTGTTCCTGTGCAAAACTGCTAACTGCAAAAAATAAAATGATGGAAAATAACAGGATTTTTTTAATCATATATGAAAATTTAACTCCGAAGGTAAATCAAAACATGTTTGTAAAAGATGTCAACAGTGATCTTATTGAAAAAAATTTGTTAAGAAATTTTTGTTTGGAGCAGTATCAATAAAACAATTGTCACTTCCAACAAATATCTATCCGTTAACCACAAGTAAAATAAAATAAAGAGGATACATGATAGATAGAAGGACTTTTTAAACTTAGTTTAACGTGAGTGAGTTAAAGATTTAATGATTGTCTTTACCACAACCTAACCCGCTTTTAAGGAAAGAAAAGCACACACTTTACGGGATTAATAGTAATTTTTAATTAAAAAACTACTCATATTCCTTCAATAATTTCCTCCCATCCGCCTTTATACTGGCATCATCTTCTGTGTGGTTGGGCAACAGCATCATTTTATTTAGTGTGATGATAGCCTTGTTAGTCTGGTCATCTTTATTATACGCTTTTGCCAGTTCAAAATAATTTAGGATAAAACCAGATGTAATGCTGTTAGACTTTTCAAAAGCTATAATAGCCTCTTTTAACGAAGCTACTGGCAAAGTGCCATATAAAATTTTAGCTGCTGTGCGTTCTATCATGTTAAGGGTACTTAGCTCGTAGTTCCATCTGCCCAACACATGCCATGCCTTAAAATTTCGTGGGTCTATTTTAATGGCTATATCTACATACTTTTTTATTTCTTTGGCAGTTACAATTTTCTCTTTTCCACCCTTATTTAACGAGCTTCTGCCTAAGGCGATGGCCATAACGCAATTGGCTTCGCTGTTATTTGGGTCTACCCGCAATGCAATATCAGCATACGTTTTAGCTGCTACGTAATAATCGCTGGTTACTTTTTTATCAGTTTGGCGCTTACCAATACGGCTGCACAGCTCACTACATTTATTAAGGGAATAGATATTTGCGGGCTGCAATTTTAATACTTCCTTAAATTTTAAGAAGGCTGCTGCTTCATTAGGCACTGCTTCCAGCCGGTTTCCTTCTTTAGTAAGCAAAGCAACATCTTGTGCAGATGCATTTAAAAGGAAAAAGTATGTACAAAAAAAGATAAAAAAAGCCTTCATGGCTAAAATGTTTTAGCGTAACTAATACCTACCGTTCCCTGAAAGTTAGCTATTGGCGGGTTCAATTTTTTAATGCTGATGGCAATAGAAACTATCTTTTCATCAAACATATGAAAACGTTTTTCTAATTCCTGCACTACTGTTTCTAATAATTGTGTCGGTTCATCCATAACTTCTTTAATAATGGCATACAACGCAACATAATCAATAGATTGGCTAAGTTTAGTGATTGGCTCATGTGCAGGAAATGAAACATCGACATTTACTTCGAAATTATTTCCTAATATTCTTTCTTCTTTAAACATACCGTGAAAAGAATGGAAAATTAAGTTATGCAGGTGTATTGTAAGCATAAAAATTATGAAGGGTTAAGCTATTAAAATGACATCTAATAACTTGTTGTATATAAAAATTAATACACGGGCACTAGAGCCCCAAGATACCTTTCCGCATCCAAAGCCGCCATACAGCCGCTACCAGCAGCGGTTACAGCCTGCCGGTAAATTTTATCCTGCACATCTCCACTGGCAAAAACACCTTCAATATTAGTTTTAGAAGTGCCTGGGGTAGTTAAAATGTATCCTGCTTCATCAAGCTGTAGCCAATCTTTAAAAATATCACTGTTTGGATGATGGCCAATAGCTACAAAAAATGCACTTACAGGTATTTCTTTTTTATCGCCTGTCTGGATATTTTTTATGCGGACTGCCTCTACTTTTTTGTCTCCTAAAATTTCGTCAGTTTCGCTATGCCAGTATACAGTAATATTTTTTGTAGCAAGCACCCTGTCCTGCATTACTTTGCTTGCACGCATTTCTCCCCTCCGCACAATCATATGTACCTGCGAACAGATATTGCTTAAATAAAGCGCTTCCTCCGCGGCCGTATCTCCCGCGCCAATAATGGCCACTTCTTTTCCTTTAAAAAAGAAACCATCGCACACGGCGCAGGCACTAACTCCGTATCCGTTCAATCTTGCTTCACTTTCAATGCCCAGCCATTTTGCAGATGCCCCGGTAGAAATAATTATCGCATCTGCTTCAATCCATTTTTCTTCGTCTATCTCTACTTTATATGGCTTAACGCTAAGGTCTACTTTAGTTGCAAGCCCGTAGCGTATATCCGTGCCCATCCGTTTTGCTTGGTTCTCAAAATTAATCATCATGTCTGGTCCCTGTATACCTTCGGGATAACCAGGATAATTTTCAACTTCGGTGGTAATAGTTAACTGGCCACCTGGCTGTATGCCTTGGTATAACACTGGCTTTAATCCGGCCCTGCTTGCGTAAATCGCGGCTGTATACCCTGCCGGGCCGCTACCTATAATTAAACAATGCACTTTTTCTACGCTACTATTTTCCATATATTTCTGCTTATTATTACTTTTATTTTTTTTGTAAACTCTGCAAATTTACGCCATTATTATTTATCTATTTTTGAGGTTTAACAGGATGTGGTTAAATTGTTAATCAACTTATAGGTAATGAGTTAGTATCTACAAAAAGAAGTAAAATGATAATTAAAGGAGGGGATAACGAACATGCACCTAAACTTTTTTAGTTATGGCGCTCCCTGCACTTGTGTGTTAGGACTCGGAGTGCTTGTACCAACTTATTTTGGCACTACCAATGTTTTATAATAAGCCGCATAACCGTAAAAATCTCCCAGAGCCCCATTGCTAATATTGCCAAGCACTTTGTTAGGTTGTGCAAATGGGTTGCCAATACTTTGAAAAGCATACTCCCAGGTACTCCAAAACTTAAAAGTGCCCCTATCAATATTGCATAATTTAACTGTTACGGTATCGCCTCTTTTAAAATAATTACTGTCGAAAGGTACATGCATATTCCTATCTATACCAGGCGCTAATTGTATCTGATAACTTGTGCCATCAATTACCTGATCATCAAATACACTGTTTTCTCCGGGCAAAAAGGGCTTGCTATTTTTTTTGGTAAAATAACGGATGTAATTGCCCAAGCCTGGTGGATCAGTAGATTTTATGGTAAGCACTACATCGTTGGTGTCAGAAGCAAAAGGAGCAGGTTTCCAAAAAAGGGAGTCGATTTTTTTTGACAATAATGGTATAGTTGTAACAGCCGTATAACTGTTGCCACCCGATGTTATGCTTAAAGTGTATTGCGTATTAAATGTACCAACAAAAGCGGTTGCGAGGTTACTGGAATCTATGCTATAAATATATACAATTATATCAGCATTTACCGGATAGGCATATTCCTTAAGTTGATGAGTTAGTATGCCGTTAGATATAGACACAGTTGCATTATGGACAAATGAATTTGCCAGCAAAGCTGGATTTACAGTGCTAAAAAAATTGAAGCTTTTTGTAAGGATAACTTGCGGCGCGTGCCCATTTTCAATATTTGCATCTACAACCAATACATCAGGAGCCTTGTTTAAATTAAAATGGATGTTCTTTTCGCAAGATGTTAAAAAAATAATAACCAGAATTGCAGCTAGCACTTTTTTCATTGTGTAAATTATCGGGTGATAACAATAGTTTTGGCAAATGGTTTAAGATAAAAAAGATCAAAAATCTTACGCTTATAGTTGCACAAAAATTATTGCGCTGCAAGATGAATACTAAAATACTTCGCTTTAAAATGAAACTTACCTGCTTTGCTCCTTAACATTCTTTTTTTAAAAATACTTAGCATTATAAAGACCATAAAAAATCCCGATGAAAATCATCGGGATATGTATAAATCATTAAATTAATTAGCCTAAATAAGCTTTTAAAGCACCACTATACCTGGCTTTTTGTAATCTTTTAATAGCTCTTTCTTTTATTTGGCGGATACGTTCCTTTGTCAAATCATACTTTTGGCCAATCTGTTCAATTGTAACACCATTTTCACCATCCAGTCCAAAATATGCATTAACTATTTCAGCTTCCCTTGGGCTTAACGATTTAAGCACACGGCGAATTTCATTACGTAGAGAGTCGTGCATTACATCCTCATCTGTTTCATCGCCACCTTTAAGCAAATCACCCATGGCAACATCTTCTGCTTCATGCACAGGTGCATCTAACGATGTATGACGGGTATTGCTTTGAAATATATTATTAATTTCAGTTTCGCTCATTTCGAGCAATTCTGCCAATTCTTCAGTAGAAGGCTCGCGCTCATGCTCTTGCTCAAAAGCCATGTAAGCTTTGTTAGCCTTATTGTAAGTACCAATTTTATTTTGTGGCAATCTTACTAGCCTTCCTTGCTCTGCCAAAGCCTGTAAAATAGATTGGCGAATCCACCAAACTGCGTAAGAAATGAATTTAAATCCCTTAGTTTCATCAAAACGTTGGGCTGCTTTTATTAAGCCCAAATTTCCTTCATTTATCAAATCACTTAAAGAAAGGCCCTGGTGCTGGTATTGCTTAGCTACAGAAACTACAAAACGAAGGTTAGCCTGCACTAATTTATCAAGTGCCCTTTGGTCGCCCATTTTAATTTT
>JANXVN010000013.1 GCA_025351645.1 Ferruginibacter sp. | reverse complement strand
CGGCTACTGCTGTTGCAGGTAGAATAAGAGGTAATCCGGAAGCAAAGGACTGGTATTATATGACCGGTATAAAAATATTAATTAAGCTGGGTGAGCAATAATTTGCCTGCATGAAAGTCAATAAAAACATTTGATATTATTACCTGTTTATTTATTTTTTTACTGTTTAACCGTAAGCTGTTATTGTAATCTAAAATGGTTGCTTACACAAACTTAAGTCTGCAAAAATCATTACATATTTAAACAGGCAAAATAACTGGCACCAAGCATTGGTGCTTTTTCATTCAGCACTACATAAACCGATACTTTTTTGAGCAATTGGCTCATGCGGCCACTCTTGGTAAAAACATCTTTCCATGTAGCAGGGTTTAGTAGTGGAAAAATTTTTGGCGCAATGCCACCAGCAAGATAAATGCCCCCTGTAGCTTTTAATTTTAAAATCATGTTAACTGCTTCCATTGCTAAATAGCGGTTAAAAATTTCCATTGTTTCCATGCAAACGGGGCAGGCTCCCTCCAAAGCAGCCTTACTTATTATGGGGGCAGGATCTGTATTTTCCATTTGTTGCAGCAGCCATGAAGGGCTTTCTTTTTTCTCTACCAGCGTAAGATATTCCCAGATTGTAAAAATACCATTGCCACTAAGCAACCTTACCCAGCTCACATGTTCGTGTCTTTCCAGCAAAAAGGTCAACATATTTATGTCCTGTGAGGAACGGGGTGCGAAATCGCTATGGCCCCCCTCTGTAGCAAAAGGGTGATATTGGTTACCATCGAAGAATAGCCCTGCTTCGCCGAGGCCTGTACCAGCAGCAAGTATGGCAATATTTCCGGGTGTTTCATTAGATCCTGAGTAAAGGAGATTTAACTCCTCTTTTTTTAGTGCTGCCAGTCCATATGCCGTAGATTCGAGGTCGTTTAAAATTGCGACAGGACGGCCGCCAACGTGATGGCTTATCTCCACAGTATCAATTTGCCAGCTAAGGTTGGTGAACTTCACTTTTCCTTCTATTACGGGTCCTGCAACAGAAAAACAAATTTTATCAGGCTGTGCTTGCCCTTCAAGAAAGTGGGTAAGAATATCATTAAATGAGTTAAAATTTTTAGTAACATAGCGGCTCTCTTTAATAGTTTGCAGGCTACCCGCTGAATAATGGCTAAGTTGTATATTAGCTTTTGTGCCACCAATATCACCCGCTAAAATAATAGCATTAGTATTGTTGCTTTGCAGCATGTTTTTGAAAGCTATCGGTATAAGCAATTCTATATTCATAATAAATTTGAAGTTAAAACAAAATGGCCTTATCCTTTTTTTTATTATTTTTCCGTTTTATCCTATAAAAAAATAAAGAGTAATATCCTTACGAAGTATTAAGAACCAAGTCACAGGATGCATGTTCAAAATATAATACAGCCGCTTTTAAAAAAGATGGCTGAGTTTATTATTAGTGCTTTGAAACAATGCTAGCCCGTTTATAATAATAATTTTTTATGGTGCAGTCTCTTGCTGTTTGTGATAAAGTTTAACAGCGGCATTCTCGCTCTTTTTATTGCAGGATTATATCCCCAATTACAACCATAACATAGCAAGTTTCGGGTTTTTCTTCTGCACCCATTTGTACAACTTTGCAGAACTAAAATTTTACAAATGAAACCATTTAGGATTGTTCCTTTAAGTGCGGAATATGCACAAAAAATTCGGAAAACAAAAATGGATTATTTTGTCAATACCTTAATTGAACAGGTGGCAACCGGAAGAGGCCCCTGCAGGGTTTCTTTGCAACCTTTTACAACAGGTGAAGATATGCGGTTACTTTTATCCCACAATCCATTTATGGTTGGCAACGCATTTAATCAGCCAGGGCCGATATTTATTAATAAAGAAGAGGTGGAAGCATATAAAGACATTCATCGTTTTCCACCAGCAATAAAAATGGATAAGGAGCACTTTCATTTAACACTTATAGGTTATGATAAATGGCAAATGATGGTAATTGCGCAACTGGTTGGTGACGATGATGTGGACGAACTGATTATGAAAATATTTGATGAACATCCTGAAGTGGTATACCTGCATGCACGCAGTGCGGAAGTATGCTGTTATATCTGTAAAATTGAAAGGGTATGAGTTTTATTTGTTCAATATTTTCAGCCAACTTTTTATAACTTTTTTCATTATCTTCTCTTTCAATTTTACGCCTTCCATGCTATAAAACATGGCTATCTTTCTTCCGTCTGCTTTGTCGCCTTCCCGTAAACCTGATTGGTCGTTTACCTTTGCCCCGGTTGGAAAGCCAAGGGGATGCAATTTTTTTTAAACAGGTTAAATACTACAATATATCTTTTACATTCTTATGGATTGAGTGGTATAATTTCCCTGCAATAAAAGAAAAATAAGGAGCATTCCATTTTATTTCTTGACCAATTCTTTATCGGTAATTAAAAATAAATTGTCTTACTGCTTCCACAAATTCCACAAGTGAGTATTTTTATTACTTGCATCCATCTTTAAATAAACCAAGCCTACATAGAATTTTTAAAATATTTACCCAATATCATTTTTATTTTCACTGTACTTTCTCCATTTTTCAATAACGGCCAACATATCATCGGGTAAATTACTTTCAAATAAAATGGGTTGTTTGGTAGTAGGATGTGTAAAGCCCAACTCCTTAGCATGTAATGCTTGCCGTTGGCAAAGGGCAAAACAATTATCTACAAACTGTTTGTATTTGGTAAACACGGTGCCTTTTACAATTTTATCGCCGCCATAAAAATCATCGTTAAAAAGTGGATGGCCAATGTATTGCATGTGTACACGTATTTGGTGCGTACGGCCAGTTTCCAGGCGGCACTCCACCAGCGTTACATAATTAAAACGCTCCAGTACTTTGTAATGGGTGATGGCTTCTTTGCCATACTCGCCATCGGGGTAGGTGGTAAACAATTTACGGAAGCGCTGGTGGCGGCCTACATGCCCGCGGATTGTGCCTTCGTTCTCTTCAAAATCGCCCCACACCAAGGCAATGTAGCGGCGGTGCACGGTGTGGTTAAAAAATTGTTTGGCAAGGTCTGTCATGGCTTTTGGCGTTTTTGCCAGCACCAATAAACCTGTTGTATTTTTGTCAATGCGGTGCACCATCCCAAAACGAGGCAGGCCATTTTCTTCCAGTTCCGGGTTTTGTTGTTTTAGGTAATATGCCACGCCATTTATAAGCGTGCCGCTGGGGTTTCCGCTTCCGGGGTGTACTACCAGGCCGGCGGGTTTGTTTACTACCAATATTTCTTCATCTTCAAAAACAATATTTAGCGGTATGTTTTCGGGGATGATATCGTTGCTTTCCGGATGGCGGTTGTCGAACACCACTATTTTATCGTACGGCTTTACTTTGTAGTTAGCCTTGATGGGCTTTTCGTTTACCAGCACCATTTCATTATCGATGGCCTGCTGAATTTTGTTGCGGGTGGCGCCTTCCACCCGGTGCATTAAAAACTTGTCAATGCGCAGGGCTTCCTGCCCTTTGGATATTTCTATCACCAGCCTTTCGTATAGTTCTTCACTTTCCTGCAACTCTTCTTCAGTGCCAGTTGTTATTATTTCGTCGGTCATTATAAAATTTTAAAAAGTTGTTTTTGTTAACAAAAAACCATCAACAAAAAACCAAAAACAGATATTTAACTTTGCAAAATAAACTAATTACATTGGATAAGCAGATAGTATTGTTTAAGGACCTCGGTTTGATAGGCTATAAAGCAGCATGGGATGAGCAGGAGAGGCTGTTTCAGCATAATGTGGGCATTAAAGCGACCTTACGGAATATGGAATTGGCGGCCGGTAATTTACAAGCAGCAGATAGCCTTGAAGGTAATATTAGACAATCGCCCGCAGCCACATTAACTACACAGCATTACCTGCTTTTTTGCGAACATTTACCGGTTTTAACCTTAGGCAAAAGCGGGCACGTAGAAAATATTTTAATAAGTGAAACTGAAATGCAGCAGCGGGGCATTGAATATTTTAGATCTAACAGGGGTGGCGATATTACGTTTCACGGGCCGCAGCAAATTGTTGGCTACCCAATTATTGACCTTGAAAAATTTTATACCGATATAGGCAAATACCTGCGCTCGCTGGAAGAAGTAATTATTTTAACGATGGCTGAATATGGTTTGCAGGGCGAACGAAGCAAAGGCGAAACAGGTGTATGGCTCAATGCAGGTGTGCCAGGCAAAGAAAGGAAAATTTGCGCCATGGGCGTACGCTGCAGCCGCTGGATAACCATGCATGGATTTGCATTTAACGTTAATACCGACCTTAGTTATTTTGATACGATTATACCTTGCGGCATTGAAAATAAAAAGGTTACTTCTTTACAAAATGAATTAGGGTATACAGTTAATTATGAAGCCGTGAAAAATAAAATTGTAGCCAATTTTGAAAAAGTGTTTGGTGCCTCAGTACAACCGATGTAATTATTTTTGTTTACCAACATTTTTAGTTGGCTTTCGTGTCTCTGGTGGCGGTGGCCCAACCCTACCTTCTTTACCAATGTAAAATTTATATTTTTCTAAAAAAATATTGTCATCATACAAGCTGTAATAAAACCAGCCGGTATGCATAAAGTTTACTTTTTCCATCAATAAAAAACTCTCCGTAATTTTTTTTATCTCAAGGACCTGATTGTCCTTATCATCAAAAAACTTTACGGAAAACTTTTGTGTCTCTGCATCTGGAAGGCTTATTACAAGGTTATTTTCTTTATTAGTATAAATAAATTTGCTGGGCACAAACCCAATGGGTACTACTATTTTTGGTATTTTTATTTTAGGAAGAAAGTTTTCCAACGATTCGGCTACTAGTGCTTTTTCTTCTGCAACTGATACTGGTGCTGTATTTGCCGGATCTGTTTGTATAAGTTCCTCCATTGTCGGCTCGGTTGCGATAAGTTGTTCCGCGGCCACTTTGGTAACGGTGTGCGTTGTATCTAACACGGGATGGTGCGAAAGGGAGAATAGGTACGTGCCGCCCTCAAAAGCTACAAAAACCCTGTAATACATATTGAGGTTATTGGGCTTTCTATCTACAAAGCCATTCTCTTTATTCAATGGGTTTAGTACGGTGCCAATGGTTGTAAAATTTTTTAGGCTATCTCTGGAGCGTTGTATATTAATGTTACTGATGATGGCACCATAATTATTTTTCCAACTTACAATTATTTGGTTGCCAATATTTTTTACAGAAACCCTCGGCAATGTATCCTGGGCTAACGCAGTGCTAGCAAAGGCAAAACCAAATACAATAAAAAATAAAGATTTGCGCATGATTGTTTTAAGTGGCGAGGCTTTAATGTAAAAAAAGTGCAATATACATGCCGTTAAAGCAATCAAAAAATTAAAGTGCCAGCTGGTAAAGATTTATTGCCCTGCAACCCGCCAGTGTGCAGGCAGGCAATTTTACTGCCTTCTGCAAAAAAGCCTTTTTCAACATTATCTAAGATGGCAAACATCATTTTTGCTGTGTACACAAAATCGGTTGGTAAATTGTGCTGTTGATATAGCGTATTCATAAATTGTAAAAGTGCCGGCGTTTTTTTTGCGTAGCCACCAAAATGATACCCATCTAATAATTGGTATGCCTGTCCCACTAAGCCATTCAAGCGGGGATAACTGCTTTCGGTTAAATAGAAAACTCTCTTTTCAATATCAACCATATCTTTTAAAACGGGTACGCCAACAATTTGTTGTGTTGGGCTGGCGCCTGCAATTAAGCCTGCAAGCGTTGTGGCGGTACCCAATGCAGTGCATATGTGTGTAGTATCTTTCTCAATAAAATTATTAATCAATGCTGCGCCAGCCGCTCCTTTTGGGTGATAGCCCCCTTCGGGCACTTGCAAAAAACCTTGCCATTTATCTGATAGGTTATCTAAAAAAAGTGCCTCCTCTTTTGTGTCGTATTCTCCTCTTGAAATAAAATTTAGTTGCATGCCATACGCTAAACATGCCAAAAGGGTAGGGGATAAATAAGCGGGCTTTTCTCCTCTTACAAAACCAATGCTTTTTATGCCCAGCGTTTTACAGGCAAAGGCAGTAGCCACCAAATGGTTGGAGTAAGGACCGCCAAAAGTAACCAGGCCCTGCAGTTTATTTTTAATAGCTTGCTGTAAAAAATAATGCAGCTTAAATAATTTGTTGCCAGATACTATAGGGTGTATTTTATCGAGCCTGATAATAGATAAGTGGATATTTTTTTTGATAAGGCAATCGTTTGCGATAGTATCAATCGATATATTTGAAGTATTGAAAAGCATTATTTTAGTTTGAATATATTATTTTCGCTAACACAATATACAATTGAATAGTATCGTGTTAATAATTATGCCTTAAAATACTGTCGGCATATTTTAATTTTGTGGCTTCGTTTTTGGTGGTGGCAACAATAATTTGAAACAGCATCGATATATAATTACTAAACAATTGCCTTTAAGGCAAAAATAAATTTTATTACATTATGCAACCAACGCTAGTAGTTTTAGCAGCAGGTATGGCCAGTCGCTATGGCAGTATGAAACAAGTACAAGGCTTTGGCCCAAGTGGAGAAACGATTATGGAATATTCCATTTACGATGCCATACAAGCTGGTTTTGGCAAAGTAGTTTTTATTATCCGCAGCGAATTTTTAGACATGTTTAAAGAAACATTCGGTAGCAAGCTGGAGGGAAAGATAGCAGTGGATTATGCGTTTCAGGAACTAACTAAATTTGTAGGCGACCGGCAAATACCTGCGGAAAGAAAAAAGCCATGGGGCACCGCACAGGCCGTACTTTGCTGCAAGGGTATTGTAAACGAACCTTTTGCGGTTATTAACGCAGATGATTTTTATGGCAAAGATGGGTTTGTAAAAGCATTCGAATTTTTGACAAAAGAAGTGGCGGACGACAATTATGCTATCATTGGGTATCACTTGAAAAAAACGCTAAGTGACAATGGCAGCGTAAGCCGTGGCGTTTGTAATGTTGATGTTAATGGCAACCTGATTGATATTAACGAACGTACCAGCATATTCCGTAACAAGGAAGGCCTTATCACTTATGAAGATGCAGAAGGCTTGCATGAAGTAGGTGAAGAAGCCACCGTAAGCATGAATTTCTTTGCTTTTTCGCCTAACTTTATTAACCAGTGCGGAAATTATTTTGATGATTTTTTAGATAAGGAAATCACTAATCCTAAAGGTGAATTTTTTATTCCGCTGGTGGTTGATAAAGTAGTGAAAAACGGTGAAGGCAATGTAAAAGTAATCCCTACATCAGCACAATGGTTCGGTGTTACATATAAAGAAGATGCGCCGGATGTAAAGGCTAGTGTAGACAAATTGGTAGCGAGCAAAGAATACCCAACTTCTTTGTGGGGCTAGGTTTATCAATATTCAGTTTACAATTGTTTAATTTTTTTAAAAAATTTTAGTTAAAGAAGTGCATGGCCAATAGCAAAATATAATTTTGTTGTTGGCCATTTTCTTTTAAATAAAAAGTTATTTTCAATATAGGTAAGGCGGAGCTTTTAGCAGGATAAACAATACATTATTTTTTAGCCGCAGATTCGCAGATTAGTGCGGATCAGTATGGATTTAATCTGCGAATTTGCGGCTAAATTTGAATTACAATTGTTTAATTTTTTTATAAAATATTACTTAAAAAATTGCATGGCCATTCTTTTGTTTTTATAGCCTTTGTACTGAGCTTTGTGGTAATTGCCTTATTTTGGATTACCCACCACCGGCTATTTGGCTACAGTACAGATTTTGATGGAAAGCTGCTATGGCTTAACCTGCACATATTATCTTGGATAGTGGTAATGCCCTTTACAACACGCCTTAACATGCAGCCTGGAGAAAGGGATACCGTTTGGTTTTTATACGGCTTAACCCTGGCGTTTTTGTCCTTTAACCTATTGCTGATATGGAGCCATATTAATAAAAATAAAAAGCTGAGTTATGTTAGTAATGATAAAAAATAGTATAAAGTAAGGTCGGTTAAGGTTGCTAACTAGATCCATAATTTTTTGTTGGGAGAAGCATCATATTTTTGCAATGGGCCCGGGCAAAATAGGTTTCCTACTTTTTGTTTTTCATGATATTTTTCGCCAATGTCAATTATTAGGAAACGGTACAAAGCAGCCGTTAAAATAAATAGCGGCACAATATAATTGCACCGCCTTACAGTTTTAGGGATTTAATGATGTTTAATTTCCCACTACCATGTAGACAAATTCTTCCATCTTTTTAACTTGTTGTACTCTTTCCAAACCTTTTAAACTGGTATTTGCGGGAGTTTTTATAAGCAGGTATTTATCATCCTGTTTTTTTAAGCTATCTAATAAAGTAAAAATATTTTTCGATTTAACGGCAAATACTACACCATCCGCCTTAGAATCTTTAGCGGTAATGATACCGATAATTTCGCCGTTACGGTTAACCACCGGGCCGCCACTATTACCAGGGTTGGCGGATACCGTTAATTGGTAAGAAGTAGTATCACCATTATTGCCGGATTTAGCGCTTACATAACCCTCTCCGTAAACAATTTCATTACGCGGAAAACCTAATGTAAAAAATTGTTCGCCAAGGTCTGAGTTGGTCTTTTTGATGCTGTAAGGCAGCATGCTTACCGCTTTAAAGGCTGTATCGGTAATTTTCAAAATAGTAAGGTCAACCAGGTTATCGATGTACACTGGTGCCGCGGTAAAGTATTGCCCCTTAGCATTTTCAACATAAATATTTTTCATTTTGTTGATAACATGGGCATTGGTAACCAGGTAGCCTTTGCCATCAATTAAAAACCCGGTACCCCTAAAATCTACTACTGGGGGGGCTGCCTTAACCGGAATTATAGCTATGTTGCCTGTATTATTCTTTAGCTTACTTACTTCATTGTTGGTTTTGTTCAATTCTTTTACAAGCACATAATATCCTTCGTTGCCATATTTTTTTGTGTAGGTAATTATTAAGCCTGCAGTAAGTAAACTGATAAAGCCCGCAATAGACGCAGCGACCGCAACATTGCGCTTGTACCTGTTCCATAAGCTTACAACTTTAGCCTTGCCGTTTAATGCTGGTTCAGCCATCATGCCTTCAGCGGCCAGTTTGGTGTCAACATCCTGCAAGGCATTTTTAAAAGAACGTATTGCGCCGTAATTATCTATCCCTTGTAAAAAGTTAGTGTGCTCTATTACCATCTGGTCAACATCCGCATTTTTATTACGAAGTTCTGTAAAAAATATTTTTTCTTCCGCAGTCATATCGCCTGCTAAAAAACGCTCAACAGCTTCTAAAAGTAAAGTATCATCCATCTTAATTATGCGTTTTTATATTGTGCAAAAAATATTTTTTTCAATCTTACTAAACACTTGTATTTCTGTGTTTTTGCATTGTCTGCATTAGTGTACCCAAATTCCGCCGATATTTCCTGCATGTTCTTTTTTTGCAGGTAGTAGGCATCCAGTAAGCTTTTACAAGGCTCGCCAATTTTATTCATGGCATGTTCCATTAAAATAAAATCGTTGTTTATCTTTTCGTGCTCTTCAATTTCGGCTTCTACTGGTACAATCTCTTCAAGGCTATCTACGGGTGTTCTAAATTTACTAAGCTGCTGCAGGCGCTTTAGCCATAATCGCCTGCATATAGAATATACATACGTTTTAATTTGGCAGTTTAACGAAAATGTTGCATCTCACGACTTTTCATACAGCACAACCATTGCTTCCTGAAAAATATCACGGGCATCATCTACAGAACCATTATTGCTCAAAACAAATGTTTGGATCATGGTGTAATTCAAACGGTAAATAGTTTCGATACACGCCTTATCGTTACCAGCCAAACCCTTCAATAATAATTGCTCTTGATCTATTGTACTCACCAATCTTGTATTAATACGTTATATACTGTAATAGTAACCCAAAGCAACGAAAAAAAACTTTTAAAAAAAAGTGGGTTACCTTTTTAACCCTTGCGTATTAACATATATAAATAACAAATAAAAAAATTAAAACATGAAAAAAGTACTTTTTGTATGTCTAATCGCAGCTTCATTTACAGCTTGTAACAGCGGAACTTCAACTGAAACTAAAACTGATTCAACTGTAGTTAAGGTTGATTCTTCTGTAGTAGTAGCTACTCCGTCAATTGATTCTTCTGCTAAGAAAATTGATTCTGCTGCAAAGAAAATTGATTCTGCTGCAAAGAAAATGGATACTGCATCTAAAAAGAAGTAATTATTAGCCGGTTATCCATTGCTTGAAAAAACTACCGGTTTTTATATAAAGATTTTCATATGGCAAGCAATCGTTAAAGACGCCCCTATTCTTAGGGGTGTCTATTTTTGTGCTAAGCCTTAACGAATATTAAACAAATACCTGATTTTAAAAGATTTTTTCAAAGAATTCATAATAATTATTTGAAACTATTTGCTGATTCAATTTTTTGCCTTACTTTCGTTTTTCAAATGACAAACACAACAACTTTCACCCGATTTTATTTTAGTTTCTATTTTAAAAATAGCCGGGAGTTTTTTGTTAAGCACTGAATAAAAATTAAAACAGATTAACATAAAAAAATCCCGGCTAAATAGCCGGGATTTTTGTTTTACGCATATCCTAAAAATATTGACTTTTAATTATTTGGCAAGATGAACAAACAGCAGCATACAAGCAGTATCCCCGATATTAGTTTAAAGCCCAATGCGGCAACCCATAAAGTATCCATCCAGGGTTTTGAAGGATGTTTTCACCAGGAAGCTGCAAGGAATTTTTTCGGTAAAACAGTAGGCGTTGTTTGCTGCTCAACATTTAAAGAAGTAATTGATATTGCAAAAAATAAAAAGGAAAGCAATGGCGGCGTAATGGCAATTGAAAACTCAATAGCCGGAAGCATTTTGCCTAATTACAACTTATTACAAAAAAGTAATTTAACAATTGTGGGCGAAGTTTACCTGCAGATAAACCAGCATTTAATGGTAAACCCGGGTGTACAGCTAGCTGATATCCGTGAAGTACATTCTCACCCAATGGCCATTCAGCAATGTTTTGGTTTTTTAGATAAATACAATTGGAAACTGGTAGAAAAAGAAGATACAGCCTTAAGCGCTAAACAAGTGCACCAGCACCGCAGCAAGCATGTAGCCGCCATCGCCAGTAAATTAGCCGCAGAAATTTATGGCTTGGATATAATAGCACCTAACATACACACCCTAAAAAATAATTATACCCGGTTTTTAATTTTGCAAAGAGAAGAAGATGTACAAATGATTGATGGTGCCAATAAAGCATCTATTAATTTTCATACAGACCATTCAAAAGGAAGCCTCGCAAAAGTGTTGACTCAAATTGCCGAAGAGGGTATCAACCTAAGCAAGCTGCAATCTTTCCCTATCCCCGGCAGCGATTTTAAATATTCTTTTCATGCTGATGTGGAGTTTGATAACCTGAAACAATTTTACAATGTTATCAAAAAAATTGAACCGTTTACAGAAGATATTAAAATTTACGGCGTGTATAAAAATGGCAATATGCCTGCTTTGCACAATGCTATAAAAGCAGAGGAAAAAGCATCTTTACAAAAATAATTAAGGTTTAAAGCAATAATTTACTACATGAGCAAAGCAAATACATCCATATTGCCAGCAATTGAAAATAAGGTAATATATGATGATAGCGCCATTTTAGAGATGGCAGTAGCAAACCGTTTAGAAGGCATTGGCGAATATTATTTTTCTCAAAAATTGAGGGAGATAGATGACATGAACAAAGCAGGCAAACAAGTAATAAGTTTAGGTATTGGCAGCCCGGACTTACCACCGCACCCCGATGTTATAAAAACCTTGCACGAAGAAGCCCTAAAGCCCAACCAGCACGGCTATCAAAATTATAAGGGCAGCCCTATATTTCGTACTGCAATTGCCGGTTGGTACAAAAAATGGTACGATGTAACGCTGGACCCTAGCACAGAAATTTTGCCCCTCATTGGCAGTAAGGAAGGCATCATGCACATTTGCATGACGTATGCAAACGAAGGCGATATTGTGCTGATACCAAACCCTGGCTACCCAACATACCGGAGTGCGGCAAAAATTGCCGGTGCTAACGTAGTTGAGTATACGCTTATAAAAGAAAATAATTGGTATTCCGATTTTGCGGCATTGGAATTATTGGATTTACAAAAAGTCAAGCTGATGTTTGTAAATTATCCGCAAATGCCAACGGGGCAATTACCAACCAAAGAACTATTTGTACAGTTGGTGGCCTTTGCTAAAAAACACCAAATTTTATTAATACACGATAACCCGTACAGCTTTATTTTAAATGAGGAGCCAATGAGTATTTTAAGCGTGGAAGGAGCGAAGGAGGTAGCGATAGAATTAAACTCATTAAGCAAAAGCCATAACATGGCCGGGTGGCGGATAGGCATGCTGGCAGGCGCTAAGCAACGGATAGACGAAATTTTACGGTTCAAGAGCAATATGGATAGCGGCATGTTTTTGCCAATTCAGCTGGCGGCCACAAAAGCATTGGAATTGCAGCAGGATTGGCACGATAGCGTAAACAAAATATACAGGGCAAGAAGAGAAAAAGTGGTGGAACTATTGCAACTATTAGGCTGTACGTTTGATGAAAAACAGGCTGGGTTATTTATGTGGGCCGCCATCCCCGAAGGGTATAAAGATGGCTATGCATTGAGTGATAAAATATTGTATGGTTCCAATGTATTTATAACCCCTGGTGGCATTTTTGGCAGCGCAGGCGATAAATACATACGGGTGAGCTTGTGCAGTACTGAAGAAAAAATTACGGAAGCGATTGAAAGGATAAAAGAGAATTTATAAAGTACTTAATAATTATAAAGGCGTAAACAGTAAGGAAATAGCTGGATATAGCAATTTAGAAAAGATCGTGATATGGAAAGCACACAGTCCGTAAGCAAAGAAAATATCGGCATAATAACAGCCTCAAAACCATCGCTAATAAATGAAGCAGAAGGCTTTACATTAACCATTGTAGGCGTTGGCTTAATCAGCGGCTCCTTCGCAATAGCCATGAGGGAAAAAGGTTTTGCAAAGAAAATAATCGGCGTAAGCAATACTACTGCAAGCCTCCTAAAAGCGAAAGAACTGGGCATTATTGACGAAGCAATGGGGTTGGAAGAAGCAGTAAAACAAAGTGATTTTATTTACGTGGCCATACCCGTAGATGCTACTATTTTGGTAATGGAACAAATAATGGATTTGATTACCGACAAGCAATTGGTTGCAGATGCCGGCAGTACCAAATTTGTATTGTGTGATGCATTAAAAAATCATCCGATGCGGCACCGTTTTATTGCAACGCACCCAATGTGGGGTACGGAGTATAGCGGTCCGGAAGCCGCTGTGAGAGGCGCTTTTGAAGGTAGGGCATGTGTTATTTGTGAAAAAGAAAAGACAGATGCAGATGTAATTTCGACAGTTGAAAATATTTATACAGCCTTAAAAATGAACATCGTTTATATGGATGCGCACAGCCACGATATACACGCAGCTTACATCAGCCATATATCACACATTACCTCTTTTGCATTGGCCAATACAGTGCTGGAAAAGGAGAAGGAAGAAGATGCCATTTTTGCCCTGGCAGGTGGTGGTTTTGAAAGTACGGTGAGGCTGGCAAAAAGTAGCCCGGCAATGTGGGCGCCCATCTTTATGCAAAACCGGGAAAATATATTGGATGTTTTAAACGAACATATTTCTCAGCTAAGAAAATTTAAAGCCAGCCTTGAAAAAGAAAATTTAGAATATCTGGTAGAGCTGATGGAGAATGCTAATAAAATAAAAAGAATTTTACAGTAAAGCAATGATTTTTAGAGAAGCCATAATAAGCGACGTACCACAAATACAGTTAGTAAGGAACCTGGTAAAGGAAAATACGTTGCCTGATCCTTCTTACGTTACTGATGCGAATTGTGTGGAATTTATTAGTGTAAGAGGCAAAGGTTGGGTCTGTGAAATCGATAACGCCATCGTAGGTTTTGCAATCGTTGACCTAAAAGAAAAAAACATCTGGGCGCTGTTTATAAACCCAGATGTTGAAGCAAAAGGCATCGGCAAAACATTACATAGTTTGATGTTGGACTGGTACTTTAGTCAAACAAAAGAAACAGTTTGGTTAGGCACTTCGCCAGTAACAAGGGCTACTACTTTTTATAAGTTAAATGGCTGGAAAGAAGTAGGCACAAACGGTCCCAAAGAAATAAAATTTGAAATGAGCTATAAAAATTGGAAAGATAAATAAAGTTATAAATGATGCCATTTTGTAGTTGAAATTATTCAAGATCAAAAGACATATAGTATTAAATAGAATCTTAAATGTTGGTAAACAAAAACTAATTTTACAATGGAAACACAAAACAAAACAATGAAAGAAGTAATGCAGGAAAAATGGAACAAGCGTCCATTGATAATTAGTGGCCCATGCAGTGCCGAAACTGAGACACAGATGATAGAAACCGCTGTGCGCCTGGCTAAAACAGGTAAAGTTGATATTTTACGTGCCGGCATTTGGAAGCCCCGTACCAAGCCAGGATTGTTTGAAGGCATCGGTACAAAAGGCTTGCCCTGGTTACTGCAGGCTAAAAAATTAACTGGCTTGCCAACTACTGTAGAAGTAGCTACCGCAAAACATGTGGAAGATGCTTTGCAGTTTGATGTAGATATGTTGTGGATCGGTGCACGTACCACCGTAAACCCTTTTAGTGTGCAGGAAGTTGCGGATGCTTTACGTGGCGTAGATATACCTGTATTGATCAAAAATCCAATTAATCCGGATTTGGAATTGTGGACCGGTGCCATTGAACGCATACAAAAAGCCGGCATCAAACAAGTAGGTATGATACATCGCGGCTTTAGCAATTATGGCAATACCGAATACCGCAATGCACCAATGTGGCATTTGCCTATTGAAATGAAACGTCGTTTTCCTGAAATGATATTGATCTGCGACCCGTCTCATATTTGTGGCAACCGCACTAACCTGCAGTCTGTTTCTCAAAAAAGTATCGACCTTGATTTTGATGGCGTAATGATTGAAAGCCACATTGATCCTGACAATGCATGGAGCGATGCCAAGCAACAAATTACACCAGAGCGTTTAGCAGAAATGCTGGATGCATTGATCTGGCGTTCTGAAGGTACCGACAAGCAAGAATTCATCACTGCTCTTGCTACTTTAAGGGAACAGATAAACCATGTTGATGATGAATTGCTGGCTTTAATTGGGCAAAGGATGAAAATTGCTGATAAGATCGGTGAATATAAAAGAACCAACAACATCACCATATTACAGACTAACCGCTGGAATGACATCTTACAAAAAGCAATAAAAAAAGGCGATGCGTTAGGTCTTAGCCACGATTTTATTACCAGCTATTTTGATGCGGTACATTTGGAAAGCATCAACCATCAAAACAAAATAATGAACACGTAATTTTTGGAGCTTTTTAAAAATTTCCATAAAAATTAGCACACTGTTTATTTAAATTGATGATAGGTTTATGAAGAGTATAAAAGTTGCGGATGTTGCCGGTGTTTCTATTGATACAGTAAGCGCTGGGTTTAGTGGTAGTTATTATTTTGATGCAAGCTTTAGTTACCTGGAAAAAATAGTTGCTAAAGAGCAAACGATAATTATTACAGACGATAATGTTTTTAAAAGCCATCAGCAAATATTCGATGGCTGGAAAACAATCGTAATACCTGCCGGCGAAGAACATAAGCAACAAGCTACGGTAGATAATATCATTAGCGGACTTATAGCAAAAAATGCAGACAGGAATACTTTTATCATAGGCGTTGGCGGTGGCGTAGTCACTGATATCACGGGTTACGCCGCTTCCATCTATATGCGTGGGGTAAAGTTCGGCTTTGTGCCAACCACCATACTAGCCATGGTAGACGCTGCCATTGGCGGTAAAAACGGGGTAGATGTAGGCATCTATAAAAATTTAGCAGGGCTTATAAAACAACCGGAATTTTTATTGTTCGATTATAGCTTATTGGATACGCTACCTCAAGATCAATGGGTAAATGGCTTTGCAGAAATAATAAAACATGCCTGCATAAAAGATGCTGATTTATTTGCCTTGCTGGAAAATGAATCGGTAGAAAGCTTTCAAGCCAATAAAGAAAAGCTGGGCGCATTGATTGAAAAAAATGTTACCATAAAAACCACCGTAGTAGTTAAAGATGAGTTTGAAAAAGGCGACCGGAAATTATTAAACTTTGGGCACACTTTGGGCCATGCAATAGAGAATATGTACCAATTGCCACACGGGCATGCAGTCAGTATTGGCATGATGGCAGCTTGCAAAATATCGGCAGCCATTACCCAATTAACAGCAACCGATATACAAAAAATTAAAGCGCTGATTGAAAAATACCAGTTGCCTACAAGCTTTGTTTTTGATAAACAAAAAATTTGGGAAGTGTTGAAGATGGATAAAAAGCGGGCCGCTAATAACATGAATTTTATTTTGCTAACTAAAATTGGCGAAGCCGTTATCCAGTCTATACCGATGGAAGAATTGGGCACATTGATCAATTAAAATTGGTATGCATGCCTGTTTTTTAACAAGATAATCAGCCAAGATTTACAAACACAGTTAGTAATTATGATAGTAACTATTCAGCCATCAACCATTTCAGGCAGTATTGATGCACCTACTTCTAAAAGCTCGATGCAAAGAGGCTGTGCCGCTGCTTTATTGCAGGATGGAAATACAATTATTAGTAACCCCGGCAAGAGCAATGATGACCTTGCAGCTTTAGAAGTGATTAAGATTTTAGGGGCAACGGTTACAGAAATAGAAGATAATAAACTGCTTATCAAAAGTGCAGGCGTTAATGCAGCCAGCAACGAAATGAATTGTGGTGAAAGCGGCCTGGGCATACGCATGTTTACACCAATTGCAGCTTTAAGCCCGCAACAAATTACCATCAACGGTACCGGTAGTTTATTAACCAGGCCTATGGATTTTTTTGATGAGATTTTTCCAGCACTGGATATCAGCATACAATCCAATAGTGGAAAGCTACCTATTAAAATACAGGGCCCTTTGCAGCCAAAAGATATTACCATCGATGGTTCGTTAAGCTCTCAATTTTTAACTGGCCTGCTGATGGCTTATGGTAAAGCCGCTACCACACCAGTTACCATCACCGTTACCAATTTAAAAAGTAAGCCTTACATAGACCTTACGTTACAGGTGATGAAACATTTTGGCTACGATGTAACCCACAACAACCATCAATCATTCCTAATAAATCCATCCAGTAAAACAGCTAGGCAAACAATTAATTACACCGTAGAAGGCGATTGGAGCGGCGGTGCGTTTTTATTGGTTGCAGGTGCTATTGCCGGAAAAATTACAGTGAAGGGATTAGATACCTATTCAACCCAGGCAGATAAAGCCATCTTAAAAGCTTTGATGGATTGTGGCTGCACCATTTCTATACAGGAAAAGCAGATAGATATAGCGCCGCCCGCAACAGGCACCAGCGCATTAAAAGCTTTTCATTTTGATGCCACCGATTGCCCAGACTTGTTTCCGCCGTTGGTTGCTTTGGCAGCTTATTGCAGCGGTACCACAGTTATAGAAGGCGTTAACCGTTTAGCACATAAAGAAAGCAACCGTGGCTTAACGTTGCAGCAGGAGTTTGGCAAGATGGGCATTGAAATAATTTTACAGGATAACCTGATGCTGATTAAGGGTGGCAGTGGCGTAACCGGTGCACCTGTGCATTCTCACCACGACCATCGTATTGCGATGGCCAATGCGGTTGCAGGCTTGCAAGCTACTGGCCAAACAATTATTGAAGAAGCTTCGGCTATCAATAAATCTTATCCGGAATTTTTTGAGCACTTAAAAAAATTAAATGCTGTTGTTGGTTTACAGGCAACAACTATTTAAATTGAAGATGGCCTCATCAAAAAGAAATAATTAAACATCCGCCGCAGGCGAACAAGATAAAATAGTATGAACAGTTTTGGACGAATATTCAGGGTAAGCATTTTTGGCGAATCGCATGGCGAATGTGTGGGCATAAATATTGATGGCTGTCCGGCTGGCTTGCCATTAACCGTGGATGATTTTACGGAAGATATCGACCGTCGTAAAGCTGGCGCTAAAGGCACTACGCCACGCAAAGAAACCGATTTGCCACGGATAATGAATGGCGTGTACAATGGCAAAACTACCGGCGCACCCATCACCATTATTTTTGACAATGCCAATACCCGCAGCGGCGATTATGAAAAACAACGTGCCGTGCCAAGGCCGGGGCATGCTGATTTTGTAGCCTCCAAAAAATTTGGCGGTTTTGAAGATTATAGGGGCGGGGGCCATTTTAGCGGCAGGCTAACCGTTTGTTTAGTGGCTGCAGGCGTACTTGCAAAAAGATTATTAAAAGAAATTAAAGTAGCCGCCACCATTGTAGAAATTGGCGGCGAAGCCGATACCGAAAAAGGATTACAAAAAGCCATTGATGCAAAGGATACCATCGGCGGCATTGTAGAATGTACCGTAACAGGTTTGCCTATCGGTTTAGGGGAACCATTTTTCGACTCAGCAGAATCTATGATAAGCCATGCGGTATTTGCCATACCAGCTGTACGCGGCATCGAATTTGGAACTGGGTTTGCCGCAGCAAAAATGTTTGGCAGCAACCATAACGATTCCATCATCGACAACACCGGCAAAACAGTTACTAACCATGCAGGAGGTATTGTAGGCGGCATTACCAACAGCAACGATATCGTTTTTCGCATAGCTATAAAGCCTACTTCATCCACACCAAAAATACAGCACACGTTGAATGTAGAAACGGGTGAAACGGAAGATTTTTCTGTGAAAGGAAGGCATGACTTATGCATTGCTTTAAGAGTACCCGTTGTATTAGAAGCAGTAACAGCCTTTGTTTTAGCAGACCTTATGCTACTTGAACAACAAATTTCCCGCATCATTTAAATTACTTTTTTCATGCACCAGCACATCATCAACGCGTCACTGCAAATATTGCCTGTTGTACAAGACAAGCATCCTTACGAATGGGTAGATGAAGCAATTGCCATCATCCAGCAATCGGGCGTTAAGTACGAGGTTGGTGCCTTTGCCACTGTTGTGGAAGGCAGGTATGAAGAAGTGCTTACCCTAATCAATAACATTAACAACCACCTGAAGCAACAAGGCTGCGCCGAATGGATACTAAGTGTGCAAATACAGATAAGGGCCTTTGGCGATATTACCGGCGAGGAGAAAACTGCGAAGTTTGCGCAGGCGTAACGAATTAAGAATTAAGAATTCTATCGGCGCCAGGGTGTAAAGCAAATTGATTTATTTTTTAAAGGAAAAACCAAAAACGCCTTTCGCCTTGCCGGTAAAAATAATTTCGCCACAATAAACAAAAAATAATAAACGCAAAATCCTTTTCTGCAACCTATTTATTATCTTGTAAATCATAACGCTCCAATACTTTTTAAGAAAATCCGTTATACTAGTTAGAAATATTTTACTCACATATATGGATCAAAGCAATCGTTTAAAACTGCTGTTTACCCTATTAATTATGTGGTCTGTTATGGCCGCCTGCCATCATAAAAATCAGCAAGAAAAAGAAAAGTTTGTTGCCAAGCCAGAAGATATGGACCAGCAAACTAGTAAAAGTATTGAAAATGCTTTAAAGTTTGCCGTGCTTAATAAAGGAAATATCGATGACAGCATACGCCTTCCATACATCACCATTGTAAATAATTTTTACTTTAAAAACGATTATGCGAACATTTGGAGCCATAAAGAAAAATGGGTGCCCCTGGCCGATTCGCTATACAATTTTATTGAAAATGCCACGCTTTCCGGCTTGTACCCCAACGATTATCATTTTAAGCATTTACAATCTTTAAAAAATAAATTAGACCACGACTCTTTAAAACGTACCGATGCTATTTTATGGACGAAGGCAGACCTGATGCTGACGGATGGTTTTATGCACCTGCTTAAAGACCTAAAAGAAGGCCGTATGAACAGGGATAGCGTTTCGCTGAACAAAAAAGAATCAGCCGACAGCCTTTATGGTGGAAGCCTTGCTACACTGCTATCTACCAAACATTTAACACAGCTTGTAAATGACGCACAGCCAAAAAATGCAGGGTATTGGGCTTTAAAAGATTGCATCCCGAAATTTTTGGATAGCATGGATAAGCGCATTTTTACTTACATAACCTACCCGTACAAAACCAACGATGCAAAAGACTCTTTATCTTTTATAAAAACATTACAAAAGCGTTTGGTAGAAAGCAACTGTATGGAACCTTCTGCCACCCTTCCCGATTCTACAACTTTAAAATGGTCTGTCAAAAAATACCAAAAACTAAAAGGCGTTAAGCTGGCCGATGGCAAAATTTCATCGTCGCTTATCAAGTTGATGAACACCAACGATGTAGAGCGTTTTAAAAGGATTGCCATTACGCTGGACAGGTATAAGCAACTGCCGGATTCTATGCCTGAAAAATATATTTGGGTAAACCTGCCCTCGTTTTATATGCAAGTGTGGGATCATGATACCCTAGTGATGGATTCAAAGATCATCTGCGGCAAACCCGCCACCCGTACGCCTTTGCTCAACAGCTACATAACCGATATGGTTACATACCCAACATGGACGGTGCCTACCAGCATCATCGCTAAACAGTTTTTGCCCAAGCTAAAAAACAACCCTAATTATTTATCGCACCTGGGCATGCACCTGGTAAACGGCAAGGGCGAAACCATTAGCGGCAACGATGTTAAATGGAGCAAATATACCAAAGGCATACCCTACAAAATAATGCAGGGCAGCGGCGATGACAATGCTTTGGGCATCTTTAAATTTAATTTCAGTAACAATTATGCCGTGTACCTGCACGATACCAACCAGCGCTATTTATTTAAGAATGCCGCAAGGGCTTTAAGCCATGGTTGCGTACGAGTACAAAATTGGGAAAAGCTGGCCGATTACATTGCGATAAACGATAGCCTTAATTTAAAAGCTGGCGACGAACTGCGCTACACTACTGATTCTATAAAAACCTGGATAGAGCAAAAAGTAAACAAACGCATCAGTGTTAAAAACAAGGTGTCGTTATTTATCCGCTATTTTACCTGCGAAGCTAAAGACGGTAAAATAAAATTTTACGATGATATTTATGGTGAAGACAAAGCAATTCGAGAAAAGTATTTCGCAGATAAAAACTAACAATAATTTTTGCATGGGACCTTTAGTAGCTTTTATAAAACAAAGTACAAAATGCTATTTATGTATGCTAACATGCATAGTGCTGATGTATAACGCCACTGCACAAAAAAGACATACATTAAACAAGCACTCAACCGCTATTAGCCACAAAGTATTTTACGGCCAGGCAAGTTTTTACGCCAATAAATTTAACGGGAGGCATACCGCAAGCGGTGAAATATTTAACCAGCGCAAATTAACCTGCGCCTGTAATGTGCTGCCCTTTGGCACTTATGTAAAAGTAACCAACGTAAACAACGGCAAATGGGCCATAGTAAAAGTAAACGACAGGCTTCACCCCAAAATGAGGCGTATAGTAGACCTTACAAGTACCGCCGCCATACAATTAGGTTATAAGGATAAAGGCTTTGCCCGTGTAAAACTAGAAGTGGTGAACGCCCTGCAAAAATAAACATACTTTTATAACTAAAAATACTGGCTAGATGCACATAGGCAGAAAATTGAATATTTATTATCACTATCACGAAAAAATGGGATGCCTTCCCTATAAATCAAATCCTTGTAACATTTTTGTATTGTTGCTTCAGTATGATACAAAGCAATAATTGGGCGATGGATATTATTAGCAGAAAATAACCTTAGCACATAAATTGTTTTATAGAAAAATATTTACACTTCTAAATGAATGACAGCATACTCATCCGAAAAGCAACAACCGCCGACATTGCAATATTGCACCAGTTTGAGCAAGGCGTAATAGTAGCAGAGCTTCCGTTCGACAGTACCTTAAAAGATGGCCCTATCAATTATTACGACCTGCCGCTAATGATTAGTGCCAAACATATTGAACTGTTGGTGGGTGAATTTGATGGTTCCATTATTGCAAGCGGCTATGCACGTGTAGAACACGCAAAGCCATACCTTAAGCATACTGCCTATGCTTATTTAGGTTTTATGTATGTGCTGCCAGCTTACCGCGGCCAGGGCATCAATAAAAAAATTGTGCAGGCATTGCAACAGTGGGCAGTAACACAAAACGTATTTGAACTTAGGCTCGATGTTTACTATGGAAATGAACCTGCTATAAAAGCCTACGAAAAAATTGGCTTTTCAAAACACATGATAGAAATGCGGTTAGAAACTGAGAAGTAACCAAAGCGTTTTTATATTGTACAATTTTACCCAACCATAAAGCATCACAGCAACAATTTTTTAAGATAAAATTACGATACCCCTCATCATATTTTTAGTTAACAAAAGTAGCAGGCATGGGCATGGCTATTTCTCTTTGATCAAATTAAACTGGCATATTAGTAAGGTTACGTACCCCCATTTTGCATTCTATAATTGCATTGAATTCCTTTGTAGGCATTGTTAATTACTAATGTTTAATTGTTATTAATGTTATCCTATCAATTGTTATAGCGCCCTTTCTATTTGCATATAATCTTGCTTAATCATAAATAGTTTAATTTATAAGATTTAAAATTTATGCAAACGTTTGCCTGTTTTTTGAATGCTTAATTACGTTAGATTCATTCATTATTAAAACTAAGTATTTAAAAACGCTTGATGTTGCAGAAAATCAGTAAGTACGATTATAATATGAAATTAGGATACAAAGTTTACTTAGAAGATAGTAAAAAAATGTGTTTCGTGTGAATGCTGTTGCATGCCTGAATTGTTTCTTTTTCAATGTCCAACCCTCCAATTACGCATTTCAAATAATGTGTATAATTTTTACATAGTTGCATCAGAATTTATTTAGCTGGGCAGTATAATAATAGGTAACCATAAATTATGAAATATAGTGCAGTCAACCAAATTAGATATTACCGAAGTAAATAGTAATTACAGAACAAGTTTGTTATACCAACTGAATTTTTTTTGATCATTTTTCTACAATAACCAAAACCAAAAATTATGCATGTGAAATCCTTTTTTAAACTATTCTTGTTCCCATTACTCTTTGCAGGGCTGTGTTTGGGAATTCAAAAAACTGATGCTCAGGTTGCGGCACAGGCACAAAAAAGCATTACCGGTAAAGTTGTTGATGAAAACGGAGTTGGTTTGGCAGGAGTAAGTATAACCGTAAAGGGTACTTCAAAGGGAACTACCACCGATTCATTAGGCGTGTACAGTATCAGCTTAACCGATAGGAATCTGGTGCTTGTATTTAGTTCCATCAATTACACTAGAAAAGAAATAAAAACAGGCAACGTTTCTACGTTAAATGTGCAGTTGGCAATAGACCCAAAATCGAAAGATATGGGAGAGATTGTAGTGGTTGGTTATGGCACGCAGCGAAAAGTTGATTTAACTGGTGCTGTAGGTTCAGTTACAAGAAAAGACATTATCAACAAGCCGTTTACCAGCCCGGACCAAATTTTGGGTGGCCGCATATCTGGCGTAAATATAGCCAACCGTAGTGGTGACCCCGGCGCACCAATTGATGTACGCATCCGTGGCGTAGGTACTGTTGGTAATAACCAGCCGCTCTGGGTAATTGATGGGGTACCACTTGTGCTTACATCAAACATTACAGTAAATACCGGCTCCTTTACAGAATCAAACCCGTTAGCCTCTATAAACCCAAGCGATATTGAAACAATCGATGTTTTAAAAGATGCTTCGGCTGCAGCTATCTATGGCGCCCGTGCTGCGAACGGCGTAATTATAGTAACAACTAAAAGAGGCAAAGAAGGCAGGACTTCTTTAACATATGATGGATACCAGGGCGTGCAGAATATACCAAAAAGCAAGCGGATAAGTGTGTTGGATGTACCCCAGTTTATCACCTTGCAAAAGGAACTGGGCAGAGACTTATCTTCCTTCAACGGGCAGCCTTTTGTTGATTGGCAGGACGCCGTCTTTATAAAAAATGCAGCTGTTAGCAACAATAACCTTTCCGTAAGCGGCGGAACAAAAAATGTAAATTTCAATGTAGGCGGCGGTATAATGAATTATCAGGGGCTGGAACGTGGGCAGTCTTTTAAGCGCATTTCTTTTAAAGCAAATTCCGATTTTAAGGTTGGCAAAGCTTTAAAATTCGGCGAGTCTATTTTGCTTAGTTCTACCAACCGTGGCGTACAATCGGAGGGCGGTAATTTTGGGGCTTACAATAGTTCCTTAAATGCGCCCTACTTTAAAATATATGACCCCACAGACCCTACTGGCTACAATCCTTCCAATAATACAACAACTGGTGAAGGTGCCAATGCCTCCAATTATGTTTGGGCTACAGATGCCAGGTATAATGATACGCGTATTGCAACAAAAAAAGTATTGGGAAGTGTATATGGAGAAATTGAACTCCTCAAAGACCTTAAATATAAAATGACTTTAGGCGTTGATTATAATGTTGGTGATGGTTCTTTTTTTCAGGAAGCATCAGGTATTAATTATGGCGGCGGCACAAGAAGCTCATTGTTAGTGCAGGAAAGGCCAATAGAATTAACTACTACCATAGCCCACACGCTTAGTTACCACAAAGAATTTGGCAAGCACGACCTAACAGTTTTAGCGGGTGAGGAAGAGACAAATTTCAGGTATGATAAATTACGTTTGCAAGGTGGTTCTTTATTTAATAGTGCTATCCGTTTTGCTTCTGTTGCCACCACGGTAGCCGGTGCAAACGAAGCAGACCAATGGGCGATAAGAGGTTTTCTTGGAAGGGTAAATTATGTATTTAACAATAAGTACCTATTTACGTTTAACGTGCGGCGCGATGCTTCTTCCCGTTTCTCTAAAGCAAACAGGACGGGCGTATTCCCCTCATTTTCTGCAGGCTGGAGAGTAAGTGACGAAGCGTTCCTTAAAAACTCAAAAGCTATCAGCGACCTTAAGTTAAGGGCAAGCTGGGGGCAGTCTGGCAACCAGTTTACAGGGCAAAACTTTTCTTATATCCCCTCTTTAGCAACCACCATATTTTATGTACTTGGTACAGGGCAAAATGTTGTAAGAGGCCCGGCACCTATCATCTTTTCCAACAAAAACTTAAAATGGGAAACCAGTACCCAGCTTGATTTTGGAGCTGACCTTGCTTTCTTAAATAAAAAATTGGATGTAACAATCGACTACTATAAAAAAACTACCAGGGATGTATTGCTTAGCCTTCCGATACCTTATGTCTCCGGGTACTTTCTTCCTGCGGATGCAAATATTGGAGAGATACAAAATACAGGCATTGAACTTTCTGCAAATTACAGGAACCAGGTTGGCAATTTCCGCTACAGTTTCGGCGGAAATTTTACCACGGTAAAAAATACAGTCATTAGCCTTGGAGGTATCCCTGATATTATTACAGGTACCGGTGGTGCACAAACACACCGCACAACTATTGGAGAGCCGCTGGGTTATTTCTATGGGTTTAAAACAGATGGCATATACCAAAACGCCGCAGAGGTTGCCAAGGCATTGCCAGATGCATATTCTACCGGTACCAAGCCGGGCGATATAAGGTTTGTAGATGTAAATGGCGATGGTAAAATTGATGCGGCCGACCGTACCAAAATAGGAAGTTCCATACCAGGCTACTATTACGGTTTTAATTTAACCGGTGCATACAAAGGGTTCGACCTTTCAATCTTTTTTCAAGGTGTTGGTAATATACAAATTTACAACCAGGCAAGAAGCAGCCTCGAAGGTATGAATGGAGGCAGCAACCAATCTATCAGTGTATTAAAACGTTGGTCGGGCCAAGGCACCAGTAATGATATGCCCAGGGCAACCCTTGATGACCCAAATAGCAATAACCGTTATTCAGACCGCTGGATTGAAAATGGAGCTTACCTGAGAATTAAAAATTTACAACTAGGCTATACCTTGCCATCATCGTTACTACAGCACGCTACTAAAAGTTTTATAAATGCATCAAGGATTTATATTGGCATATCTAACCTTGCAACCTTTACAAAATACAAAGGGTACGACCCTGAAGTAACAAGGGGTGCGAGCTTTCAAAAGGGAGAATTTCCATTGGCAAACGGCCAGGATGCGGGAGGTTCGCCGCAGCCAACTGTTGTTCAGGTTGGGTGGAATATTACTTTTTAAGGCGATGCGGGCATAACCAATTTTTTAATTTTAATTCTTGATAGAAATATGAAAAAGTTTATAAAAAGCTACCGGTATTACTTAGTTGCTTTCTTGCTAATAACAACTACGGTTGTTGTAATATCCTGTAACAAGCTGGACCTTAAGCCGCTAGACAGGCTAACCTCTGATATTTATTATAAGAGCCCGGCAGATTTTGACGGGGCAACATTTGCTGCCTATTCTTCCATTCAGGATTTGTGGGGCACCAGCACCGAAACATTGGGTGAAAGGGGAGAATTTTGGGCAATAACTTTGGCTGGCACAGATGACGTTACAATCAATACAAAGGCTTCCGTTGCTGGCGAAGTTAGGGACCTTGATAATTTATTGATCCGCGCAAGCGACATACCTTACGCAGCCGCCTACACGCAGATTTACGAGGGTATTGCACGGGCTAATATTGTAATTGAGCAAACTAATAATGGCACCAATAGCCTTACCGATGACCAGAAAAAACAATTCATTGCAGAAGCGAAATTCTTAAGAGGCTTCTTTCATTTTTTAGCACTGCAAATGTGGGGTACGCCACCATTGGTATTAGAGGTTAAGAAAGATTTGAATAACCTTGCCATGCCTAACACCCCACAAGATGTACTGTTTGCGGGCATCCTAAAAGATTTTCAGGATGCGTATGCCGGGCTTCCGGCAGCATGGGATGCCTCAAATTTGGGAAGGGCCAATAAGTGGACTGCCCGGGCATTTGAAGGTAAAGTAGACGTATGGAAAAAAGATTGGCCTGCTGCCATTACCGCGTTTGAAGATGTTAAGAATAACGGGCCTTACAGCCTTTTGCCTAACTATGAAGATGCCTTTGACTTTACAAAAGAAAATGGCTCAGAATCAATATTTGAAGTACAGTATGGTGGCCCTTTTTCTGATGATAACCTTTGGGTGTTTGATGATACGCACTCAGAAGCTTTTAAAGCATCTCAGGGTACCGGGCGGCCTTGGTATTGGGATGCAAGCAGTGAGGCGGGTGCGCCCGGTGGCGGCTTAGGATGGTATGCACCAACACAAAACCTTGTGGACGAATATGAGGCAGGCGACCCTCGCTTAGCGGCAAATATTTATAAGGTAGGCGATACTTATTACGATAGAGGGAGTGTTACCATGCCTTTTGGAGCATGGTCATCCACAGGTTATAGCATCAGAAAATATGGAGGGGCAAGAAATGCAGTTGCCGCCGCTTACTCTCCAAATGGCCAGGCTGGTTTTAACAACGAAAGGTATTATCGGTACGCCGACATGCTTTTATTGTACGCAGAAGCATTGATAGCAAGCGGAAGGAATACTGATGCAATGGGCATTATCAATAACCAGATAAGAAAAAGGGTTGGGCTTGGTGCTTCACCATTTGCTGACCCTACAGCAGCCGTCCGTCACGAAAGAAGGATGGAGTTTGCTTTTGAACCAGGCAGGTGGTTTGATATTACCCGCTGGGGTATTGGCAGCCAGGTATTTGGTAGTGCCTGGAGGGATAAGTATAAAGTATTCCCTTTTCCACAGTCTGAAATTGACCGTAGCAAAGGGTTGTTAAAACAAAACCCCGGGTACTAATTTTTAAATTTACTATTAACGTAGTAACCTTACTATAATTAAACGCACAAGAGCACCCTAAAAGCTGTTCTTGTGCGTTTGGTATTTACAGTAATTTCAACACAACAACATTGTGTATTAATGCGTTGGTTTCAATAAATGTTATACGTTTTTTAGTTATATTTAAACAACTATTAAAATGAAATAGTTAATGAGTAGTTGCCATTGTAAGCTTACTTTTTTTTTATGTTGAGAATTATACATTATATCATTGCTATGCTGATAATTGGAAGCTTTTATTCCTGTTCTACCAACAGCAATAAAATGTTTAAAAGCCTTGATGAAACGCACACAGGCATACACTTTGCCAATAACCTTACGTACAACGATTCGCTAACAGTGCTTGATTTTGAATACATGTTCAATGGTGCCGGAGTGGCACTGCTGGATGTAAATAAAGATGGCTTGCTGGATGTGCTTTTTACCGGCAATATGGTATCGGCAAAGCTGTACCTCAACAAAGGCAACATGAAGTTTGAAGATATCACCGAAAAGGCCGGCCTGCTAACAACAGGCTGGTGCAATGGTGCTTCTGTAGTGGATATCAACCAGGATGGCTACCCCGATATTTACATCTGCAAAGCCGGTAATCGCAAAACACCGACGGATAGTACAAGAAATCTTTTCTATATCAATAACGGCAATAACACCTTTACAGAATCTGCTAAAAAAATGGGCCTTGATGCAGATGGTTATAATATACAGGCAGCATTTTTTGATTACGACCATGATGGCGACCTGGATATGTTTTTGCTGCGTAACGCACTGGTAAGCTATAACAGGAACACCGCAAGGCCAAAGCAGGTAGATGGCAGCGCAAGTTCTACCAGCCGTTTATTCAGGAACAATGGCGATGGCACTTTCACAAATGTTTCTAAACAGGCAGGCATAACTATTGAAGGCTTTGGCTTAGGGGTAAATATTTGCGACCTTAATAATGATAACTGGCCGGATGTGTATGTGTCCAACGATTTTTTAGCGAATGACCTGGTGTGGATCAATAACCACGATGGCACTTTTACCAACATGGCCGATAAGATGCTGCGGCATACAACATACAACGCAATGGGTAACGATGTGGCCGATTTTAATAATGATGGAAAAGAAGATATTGCAGAAGTTGACATGCTGCCACCCGATAATAAAAGGTGGAAACTTACGATGATGGGTAATACTTATGACCAATATCAGCAGTATATGGGCTTTGGCTACCAGCCCGAATATGTAAGGAATTCGTTGCAGTTAAATAATGGCGATGGTACCTTTAGCGAGATAGGGCAATTATCTGGCGTAGCTGCCACTGAATGGAGCTGGGCACCGCTTTTTGCTGATTTTGACAACGATGGCTTAAAAGATCTTTTTGTTACCAATGGCTACCGGCAGGATGTTACCAACCTCGATTTTATCATGTACGGAAAACGGTCTGTGATGGGCACTCCTGCCGCCAACAGAAAAGGCCGTATAGATATGTTGCAGAACTTTCCGGGTATTAAAAGTGCCAACTATCTTTTTAAAAATAATGGAGGCCTTACCTTTAAAAATATGGCAACCGAGTGGGGCTTGGATGCCGGTACTTATTCAAACGGCACTGCCTACGGCGACCTTGATAATGATGGCGACCT
>JANXVN010000002.1 GCA_025351645.1 Ferruginibacter sp. | reverse complement strand
GGTGCCAGCAACTTTAAAAGCATTTTTTTGCCTGTTTAATTTTCTTATCTGCATTTGCTTGTTAAACGTTTTAAGCTATTTTGTATACTTAGGCTTAAGCAATGGGTTGTAGGCAAAAGTGGTAGCTAAAACAGGCATCGTGGCGCACTTTTCTGGATTGGTTGGCAGCCTGTATTGCTGCACATAAAAGTACCCGTTTATATTTAAGAAAACTACAGCCATCAATGAAAATAAATATCTCATTACTACAGTTTTTATTTATTGTAAAATTATGGCACTATCAAAAAAGCAAAATATAAAATAAACTAAATGCAATAATGTACCGGTGTATTAAAGGGGTGGCTTAAAACTTTGTTGCTAGAAGCTTAATAAACATACACCAATGTTAGGATTATATTCGTTGATGTTTAGAGGCCTTACTTGCTTTCATGTTAGTAGCATTAAAAAAGAAGCAAACCGAAATCCTTAACAAACGGTTTGCAAAATTAAATATAAATTTTTAGTGTTATTTTTTTGATTTCTCCAATTAGGTACGATAAAGAAAATTAAAACTTTATAATTAATTATTAGGCAGTTAAGGGACTATTTATTGTTGCCCCGCCCAATACACTAACATAAATCTTTTAAAATAACCTTTACTATATTTTTTCTTGCTATAAATTTAATTTACATTTAGTTTGTTATACAACGGTAGATTTACTACTACGTCTCCTCCATTAAAAAGCCAACACCTCTTAATACTGCAAATTTTTATTGCCACCTATTTTCTTATTTAATAAACAAAACTATTTATGAAAAAATTGTTACGTAACATTATTTGTGTTGCCAGCATGGCATTTTATGCATCAACTACAAGCTTTGCGCAAATTAAAGGTGACCCTCAGCCTTCTCAAAAAGTACAGCAGCCTACCGAGCAAAAAGCTGTTTCTAAGCTAAGCCCCGACTTAAAAGAGCTGCACGAAAAAATGAAAGCTAACGCACAATACAGGGCAGGCGGCGGCAGTAATACACTGCAAAATTATATGCAGGTAAAGGGCGATAAAGTACTAGTTGATTTTACCGCCCGCAAAAATATAGAAACAGCAAAAGCAGAACTGGTTAAAATGGGCGTTATTATTACAGCTACATATGGGCGTGTAATTTCGGGCTTTGTACCTATCAATAACTTGCCTAAGCTGGAAGGTGCTGCGAGTATACGGTTTGTAAAGCCTGCTTATAAGCCAATGCACCAAACCATAAAAGCAAATCCATTAAAACAAGGCAATAGTTATTCATCGCCAAAATATCCGTTGTGGAAACCAGTTATAAGCCAGGGCGATACGGCACAGTTTTCTTACCTCGCAAGAAAAAACTTTCATGTAAATGGCGATGGTGTAAAAGTGGGTATCTTATCTGATAGCTATAATAATTTAGGCACTGCTGAAATTGGTGTACAGCATGGCGAATTGCCGGGCAAGGGTAATCCATTCCATCATAAAAAACCAGTGGAAATACTATCAGACCTTGATAGCGGCGGCACTGATGAAGGCCGTGCCATGGCAGAAATTGTGCACGATGTAGCACCTGGTGCATACCTTGCCTTTCACACAGCTTACAACGGGGAAGCCGATTTTGCACAAGGCATACAACGGCTTGCAAACCACGGCTGCAAAGTAATTGCAGATGATATCTTTTATCTCGATGAGCCGTTTTTTCAGGATGGCATTATTGCACAGTCTGTTGACATAGCAAAGAAAAGGGGCGTAAGTTATTTTTCTGCCGCCGGCAATAATTTTAATAAATCTTATAGTAGCCCATACCGACCAACCAATGTAGCATATTTTGGTCCTGGTTTTGGTACAGCGCATAATTTTAGTGGCCCCGAAAACCCTCCCCGTTATGCCCAGCCTTTGTATGTGCCCAGTGGTGGTATTATAAGGCTTTCCTTCCAATGGGACCAATCATCTTTTGCCGCCAGTGGCATTGGCGCAGAGAGTGATTTGGATATTTACCTAACAGACATTTATGGAAATATTGTGGCGCAGGCCGCTACCAATAATTTGCTAAGCGGTGAGCCATTTGAGTTTTTAGGTTATTACAACAATACCACTAACTATACTTTCTTTCTTACCATTATGAAATATGCTGGCCCCGACCCTCATAACTTAAAATATATTTTGTATGATGATGCGCTATTTTATTTAACCAGGATACCTATACCCGGCATACTATCCCCAACATTGGTAGGGCATGCAAAAGCAGAAGGTGCCATTGCAACCGGCGCTGCATTTTATTTGCAAACGCCGGGTTATGGGGTTGATACTGCAGTAGTAGAAGGCTTTTCATCAGAAGGGGGTACGCCAAATTATTATGATATCAATGGTAACAGGATAGCGCCACTGGTACGTAAAAAACCAAATATCGTTGCGCCGGATGGAGGAAATACTTCCTTTTTTAACCCTTTTGGCAATGGCGATATACCCCAGGATGCTGATACTTACCCTAATTTTTTTGGCACTTCTGCTGCAGCCCCGCATGCCGCCGGTGTAGCTGCCTTAATGATGGATGCGGAAAAGCTTGATAATATAACGCCCGACCAGATAAAAGGCATACTGCAAAATACTGCTAGCGATATGGATGACCGGTTTACTGCTGGCTTTGATAAAGGCTTCGATTTTAACACGGGCTATGGTTTTATCAATGCAGAAAAAGCAGTAAAAAAAGTGAAATTCCCCAACCAGTTCCTCAGCAATTTAAAGCTGGAACCAATTTGCTCTTACGAACCCCAGAAGGTACGTTTTTGGAAGATAATAAACCCTAACCCTTTTGATATGGAAGTGGAATGGTTTATGCAAGGCAACTGCCAACATGCAAAGCTAACGGTTGAGCCAGGCGAAACAACTTTTTATACCACCGCTATTAATAACGCACGAGGCTGCAATGAGCCCAATATAGGCGTATTGGTATGGTTAGATAATTTTAATGCACCCCATTTTGATGTAGCCTTTAGCACCAGGGCAAAATGCGGCGTAGATAAAATTAACGATAACAATAGCGACAAGTCAATTACTGTTGTACACGGATTAACGCCTGTTGATGGTACAACCAGCAACCTTGCAGAAGTTTATCCTAACCCATCAACCAGCAGCTTTAAATTATATTTATCGTTGGCTAAAGATGCCCCGGCAAGCATTGATGTATACAGTATTGACGGTAAAAAATTACAGTCAAAAACCGTACTTCAATCTAAAGGCGTTATAGATATTAATGCCAGCAATTACAAGCCAGGCTTGTATTTGATAAGCGTTACACAAGGTAGTTTTGTTAAGACGATTAAGGTAATAAAACAATAATTATTTAATTAGTATAACCATAACAGGCTGCTCAAAAGGTGGCCTGTTTTATTTTGTAGCCGTTGTTGTAAAGGCAAATACATCAGCTATGATGAGCATTGTTGTGCCCTCCCTTTTACGGCATACCTTTTTGCTGCTCCCTAAAATAAATGTATAGCAGGTTTGTATTTGCCGCAGTATGTAAAAGTGCATCAATTGTTTGGGGGTTATCCATTTCGGTACTGTTGAAAGTATTTACGTACACACCAACAAAGCAGCAAAGGTTAACCGCAAAGGCGTAAACGCAATTTTTAAGAAATGTTTTGTTATGGTATTTTGATGGTCCTGAAATTTATAGAAGTAAATTTGTAAATGCTTTATGCTATTTTAATAAATAATACAATTATGAATAAAAGGATGGAGAATCTAATGAAAAGTTTACCCTTGTTTATTTTATTAAATTTATTTAACCAGGTATTGCTGGCGCAGCAACCGTTAAAGCCGTTTCCTCAACATGTATTATATAGTGCCGGAGTAATTAAGCCAAGCCATGTTAGCCAGCAACAGATGGATGATAGCGTACGCAGTTTTTATGAAAGCTGGAAATTAATGTACCTGCGCAATGCTTCGGGCAAAGGCCAATATTATGTTTGGGTAAAAGGCTCAGCGGGCACTATGGAATGTGTAAGCGAGGGGCAAGGGTATGGCATGATAATAGTGTCGCTGATGGCGGGTTACGATACTGCTGCACAAAAAATATACGATGGGCTTTTTGCTTATTATAAAGCACACCCAACCAGCAACAGCAAATATTTAATGGCGTGGTCTCAAACAAAAAACTTTAAAGACCAAGATGGAAGCTCAGCCACAGATGGTGATATGGACATTGCCTATTCCTTATTGCTTGCCAATGCACAATGGGGCAGCAGCGGCGCAATTAATTATTTACAACAAGGGCAGGCAATGATAGCCGCTATACTGCAACAAGAAATTAATCCGGTTAGTTTTTCTGTTATGATTAGCAATGTGATAATGCCTGACAGCAAAGATTATTTCGATATGCGCAGCTCGGATTTTATGCCTGCACATTATAAAGCTTTCAAAAATAATACGGGTGATAGTAGTTGGGATAAAGTAATTACTGCCAACTATAAACTTTTTGGTTTTATGCAAAAAAAGTATAGTGAGGATGCAGGCCTTGTGCCAGATTTTATACAGCATACCAACAACAGGCCTACCCCAGCAAAAGCTAATTATTTGGAGAGCCCTTACGATGGCCTGTATAATTATAACGCCTGCCGGGTGCCCTGGCGCATTGCAACAGATTTTATTTTATATGGAGATGGACGGGCTAAAACAATGGTAGGCAAAATAAACAAATGGATTAAAGAAACCACGCAGGGTAAGCCTGATAATATTTCTGCTGGTTATACATTGGCGGGCAACGATATACATGGGCGCTACTTTGAAGCGATGAGTTTTATCAGTTCGTTTGCAGTAGCAGCTATGGTAGATAAGGCCAACCAAACCTGGCTTAATAAGTTGTGGGATTATATTTTTAGTTTCCGCATTGGCGAGTATGATTATTATGACAATACTATAAAGATGTTTGAATTGATTATTATTTCCGGCAATTATTGGAGGCCTTAAAAGAATTTAGAATTGAAAATTAAGAATTAAGAATTCTTTCGGTTCTTGAAAGTATTATAATATCGAGGGTTCTTCAATTAGAATAAACAATAAACAAAAATCCAAAAACAATAAACGGTATTTTTGCACGCAAGATAAACGAGGAGGCATATTGAGTAATTATAAAAGCATAAAAAAGTACAATAAGGTCTTTAGGCTGCTGAAAGATATTAAGACATCCAGCGTGCGGGGGATGAGGAGTTATGAGGTGTTTATCAACTGGCTGCGAAACAATATGACCCGTAACCAGTTCCTTATATTTTCTGGTATATTGGTTGGCTTAAGTTCTGGGCTGGCAGGCGTGCTGTTAAAATTGCTGGTGCATTACATACATTATCTCATCACCAGCAAAGTACATTTTGAAGACCAGATCGTTTTCTACATCCTATTTCCGTTCTTAGGTATTGTGCTTACTACAGTTGTTGTAATTTATATTTTTAAAGGGCAGGATAGAAAAGGCATCGGTGCCATTTTATATGAGATAGCCCGCCATTCCAGCAAAGTAGCGCCCGTAAAAATGTATTCGCAAATTGTGCAGAGTGCCATTACGGTTGGGCTTGGTGGCTCAGCAGGCCTTGAAAGCCCGATTGCTGTAACTGGTGCTGCCATTGGAAGCAACTTTGCACAAACCTACAAATTAGATTATAAAGAACGTACGCTCTTATTGGCCGCTGGTGCTACAGCTGGCATTGCAGCAGCCTTTAACGCACCCATTGCAGGCATGATGTTCGCCTTTGAAATATTGCTTACAGGCGTGGTTTTTTCTGACTTTATCCCGCTTGCCGTAGCAGCGGTTTGTGGCAGTTTATTATCAAGGATTATTTTAAAAGAAGAGGTATTATTTCAATTTACCAGCCGCCATCCGTTCGATTACCATAACATTATTTTTTACCTTTTCTTTGCTATTTTGTGTGGTTTTTATGCACGTTATTTTGTAGTGGTGGCAAAGTTTGTAGAGCATCAGTTCCATCGCTTAAAAGTATCAAGGCTGCAGCGGGCCGGTGTAGCGGGCATTTTATTATCGTTGTTATGCCTTGCGTTTCCACCACTTTTTGGCGAAGGGTATGCTGTAGTAAAAGCGCTAAACAATGGGCATGTTTCAGATATTGTGGAAAATAGTTTTTTTAGGTATTTTAATTACAGCCAATGGCTGGTGGTGTTATTTTTAACGCTGGTAGTTTTAATAAAAGCGTTCGCTACGCCCATCACTATTTTTGGCGGTGGCAATGGCGGCAACTTTGCGCCATCACTTTTTGCGGGTGGTTTTTTGGGCTATCTTTTTTCGCTCATCTGCACGCAGATGGGCTTTGAGCATGTACCCGTTACCAACCTGGTGATAGTAGGTATGGCAGGGGTTATGAGCGGTGTTATGTATGCCCCGCTGACAGCCATATTTCTCATTGCAGAATCAAGTTCCGGCTACGATTTATTTATTCCGTTAATGATTGTTGCGGTGATATCTTTTTTAATAGCCAAATGGTTTTCGCCCTTGCCGCCAGAATTAAAGTTACTGGCCGATGAAGGAAAGATATTTACCCGGGAGCATGATAAAAACTTGCTTTCTTTATTAAATACAGAAGGCCTAATCGATAAAGAATTTGAGTACATAAATGTTAATGCTTCTTTTACTAATTTGCTGGCGCAGATAAAAGGCGGCAAGCGAAATATAATTGCTGTACTGGATGATGGAAAGCTGGCAGGCACCATTTCGCTGGATGATTTGCGCCCCTGGTTATTTGGTGAAACAACTAATGCAACTGCCACCATAAGCAAGCTTATGAAAGTACCAAAAGTTATAGTTGCCAATACAGATGATGTGCGTATAATACTAAAACATTTTGATAAGACGGGTACTGCCGAACTGCCGGTTGTTACTGCATTCGGAGAGTTTGTGGGCTTTATTGTAAAAGCTACTGTACTGGATAGTTACCGTAAATTATTACAAGAATATTCTTAACGCTACTTGTAATTTAAGAAATAAAACGGAGCAAATAATTGCTCCGTTTTATTAATATTGCTATTATATTTTTAGTCTTTGTCCGCCTTAATAACCTGCAGCCCTTTCGTCCACCTAACCAATTGTTTCAACATGGTTGCTGCAGATTTTTCCGCTGCTTCATTGGTTACAAACTCATTGTTATTGTTGATATTAGTTTGAAAAAAAGCAAAATGCACTCCTTCAGTAATGGGCACCATCTTAAAGGTAGAAAGGTCTGCCTTTAACGCATTAGCAGCCCTTAAGCCGGCAGAAACGCCGCCGTAGCTTACAATCCCTGCCGCCTTAAAATTCCATTCATGATAAAGGTATTCTAAGGCGTTGCGTAACGGTGCCGGGTAACCAAAATCGTACTCTGCTGTCACAAAAATAAAAGCATCTGCTTCGCCAATTTTAGCGCTTCAATTTTTAGAATGTTGATGTTCATATTTTTGTAGCACCGGGTGGTTAGCTTCGTTCATCATCGGTAAATTTATTTCGCCAAGGTCCAATACTTCCACTTCAAAATCCGGGTGCTGTTTTGCTATCGCCCCCATCCATCCGGCTACTAATGGCCCTTTTCTTCCTGGCCTTACGCTAGAAGAAATAATTTTTAATTTGTACAGGCTTTTTATTTTATTGAGTTTGTTTAAGTTGTTATTTGCATAGGGCCGGTTACCCAATTTTTACCGACGTCATGGTAAGCGAGCCTGCCACAGCCTTGTCGTTAAAAATTGAAATACTGTCTTTGTTTCCCTTTAAGCCCAGCGTGTAAAGCAGGGGCCAGTAATGCTCTGGCGTTGGTATGGCCAGCCTTGCTTCTTTGCCCAGGCTTTCATAATTTATCAGCGGCTTAAAATCGCCGGTAGTAATCAATGACTTAAAAGTATCGTTTATTTTTAAGGTCCAGTCGAATCCATAATTAGGTTCATTCATCTTATCCCAGGCCATCATGCCGAGGTTGTGTACCATATTGCCACTGCCAATAATTAGTACTCCTTTTTTTCTTAACGAATATAATTCTTTAGCCAAATCGTAGTGGTACTGCGGGCCTTTTGTATAGTCTATGCTTAGCTGCAAAACGGGTATGGTAGCATCAGGGTACATGTGCCTAACAACGGTCCAGGTGCCATGGTCGAGCCCCCAGTCATGGTCTAGTGCCACGTGTGTGCTGGTCAATAAAGCCGCTGTTTCTTTTGCTACAATTGGGTTGCCGGGTGCATTGTATTGCACATCAAACAAAGCCTTCGGAAAGCCGCCAAAATCATGTATTGTTTTAGGGTTATCCATAGCCGTTATTTGCGTGCCCTTGCTAAGCCAGTGTGCGCTAACCACAAGTACCGCCGAGGGCGTTGGTATTTCTTTTGCCATTGCCCTCCAGCGCTGGCTAAATTCATTGTCTTCAATACCATTCATAGGCGAGCCATGGCCTATAAATAATACAGGCATCAACTGCCCTTTTTCTGTAAGGCTACCGGTAAATGTATTGAATGCGGAAAGGCTTGTCATGGTTGCTGCTCCTGTTATTATTGATTGTATAAATTTTTTTACGTTGCATGGTTATAAATTAATAAGCAACCGTAAAACGCTGGCGGGTATACGCTGTTTTTTCTGCTTCGTCAACAATTGCTACGGCAAGGTCTTCAACATAAATCACGCTTCTGTTAGCGGCGTCAAAAACGGGTGTGTCTAAACCTGTCCTGTAAGTGCCTTTCCTTATGCCGGATGTACCCTGGTGTATCTCTAAAGCGGGGCTTAAAAATACCCAGTCAAGCACCTCTTCATTTTGTAACATATTAAGGTATTTTCTAGCTGCCAAAGCGCCTGGTTTCCATTCTGCCGGAAAGGCTGGTGTATCTACAACCTGCACCCCTGGCTGTATGTAGAGGTTGCCTGCGCCGCCAATTACTAATAATCTTTTAATGCCTGCTAATTTTGTTGCTTTCTCAATGGCTGCGGCACCTTCTAAAAATTCGTTGTATAAATTGGGGTTAGCCCATCCTGCATTGTAGGCGCTTATTACCACCTCGTTGCCTTTTAATAAGCCGGCTAATGTATCAATGTCCGTAACATCGCAGCTTATTGCAGTAAGGTTATTATTTTGAGTGGTTATTTTTGTTGTGTCACGTGTAATGGCAGTAACAGTGTGTTTTTTTTCAGGGCTTCTTTCAGTATGGCGGTACCTACAAAACCGGTTGCGCCTATCAATGCAATTTTCATATTATAATTTTAGTGGGTGATAAAATAAGAAGGCAAAGTTACAAAAGTAAATACCGGCTCATGATTGAGGTAGGGCAATAAATAGCATTGATGTAGATCAATGTAATTGATGGTTTATCGTTTTTGTTAATGGTTGTGGCCGGTCGTTGATAAGATGTTTTTAATCATTACTTATTATTTTTTTGTCCCAGCTAATACAGCAGCTATGTTGAGCTGCGGTGGCGTCGCACTCTTGTACTAATACCTTTGTGGTACGCTTTTTCAATTTGCTACTTCATTGGTTGCACGAATATTTCGTAGGAACACGCCGCGGCGTGTTCCTACAGGATAATGCTGTGTGTTTAACCATCCTGCTTTTCGTGGTACTTCGCTGAACACGCCGCGGTGTGTTCTTACAGGGCGCTTGTGATAATTTACCGGCAGCATACGCCCTATACATAGTGGTAAAAGCTGCCTGAAAAACCAATGTACAAGTGTGCGACGCCCGCCCGGCTGCCATTCGGACGGGCCTATGAAGCTGCCCGTTGCTATGTATTGGCTGGGGCAACAAAAAAACAAACTTAAATATTATAACATCTTTATCAAAGACCAAAACAAAAAACAAAAAACCGTAAACAAAAAACCTTCTTATCAGCTTAATAAATCTTTTTTAAAAGTAGGTTTTTTTCGGTGTTTGGTAGCTTGTTCATAAGCGTATGCAATGCCTAATAAAGCGGGTTCGTTATAAGCAGTGCTAAAAAAAGAAATACCTACCGGCAATCCGTGCACAAAGCCCATGGGTACTGTAATATGCGGAAAACCCGCCATGGCAGCGGGCGAGGAGAGGGAGACGCCAGTATCGTAATCGCCATTTATTAAATCTATGCAGCCTGCAGGGCTATTTGTTACGCCGCAGATAGCAGCCAAATTATGCTGCTGCATAAGGCTGTCAATAAGCGTGCGGGCAGTGAGCGACTTGGCTAATGCATCCGTATATTCTTTGGTTTGCAAGTTGCCTTTTGCCTGGCTGCTAATTAGGGTTTCCTGTTTAAAATAGGGCATTGCTGCAGCTTCATTTTTTATGTTGAAATCAATTACATCCTGCAAAGTTTTTATGTTGCCTTTTGCATTGGCAAGGTATTTATTTACACCATCTTTAAATTCATATTGCAGTATGGTAAACTCCGCATCGCCTAATTCGCTGATACTTTTTGTAAGTTCCACTTCAATTATTTCGGCACCCTGTTTTACCATTGCCGCCATGGCTTGTTGTAATAACGCTACTATTTTTTCATTGCCTTTTAAGTGCGTTTTTTCAATGCCTATTTTTTTGCCTTTCAGGCTTGCCTCATCTAAAAATACAGTGTAATCCTTATAGGCTTTTTGCTGGCTTTGGGCGGAAATGGCGTCGTTGGTATCTACACCGGTTAAAGCGCCTAATAAAATGGCGGCATCCCTAACTGTGCGAGCCATTGGGCCGGCAGTATCCTGCGTAGCAGAAATTGGTATTATGCCACTGCGGCTCCATAGCCCAACTGTTGGCTTTATGCCCACCAGCCCATTGATGGAAGCGGGCGAAACGATGGAGCCATCTGTTTCTGTACCAATGGCAATGGCGCAAAGGTTGGCTGCTGCTGCGGCACCCGAACCTGCGCTTGACCCTGATGGGTTGCGGTCCAATATATACGGGCATTTTGTTTGCCCCCCACGGCTGCTCCAGGCACTGGTAGAGTGGCTGCTACGAAAGTTTGCCCATTCGCTTAAATTGGTTTTGCCTAATAGCACGGCACCTGCGGCCCGTAATTGTGTTATGATAAACGCATCTGCACTGGCGAAGTTGCCTTTCATAGCGAGTGCGCCAGCAGTGGTCATCATGCTATCTCCGGTATCAATATTATCTTTTACTAAAATAGGTATGCCATGCAGCGGGCCTCTTAACTTACCGGCTTTTCTTTCTTTATCCATAGCCGCAGCAATGGTTACAGCATCTTTATTTATTTCTATCACGGAGTTTAGGGTGGGGCCGGCTTTATCAATGGCCGCAATACGGCTGAGGTACATTTTGGTGAGGGCTACAGCCGAAGTTTGCCCGCTTTTCATCTGTTGTTGTAATTGGCCGATGGTAACTTCTTCCAGGTCAGGATTATTGAGGAATTGATTGTCAAAAACTTCTTTTTGCATTGGTATTTTGCCGAAAGCAGCCAGCCCGGTGGTTGTTAAAGTAATGCCCGCCAACGATCCTCTCCTTAAAAAAAGCCTTCTATCCATAAAAATATTTTTTATTTAAAGTTAACGGAATATCTGGCATTTGGAGATGGCAATTATCGCTAAAAGCCAATACAGCACTTATTTTTAACAGGTAATTTTAGTTATATACTAGTTGTATTGCATTGGTTTAATGCTGATTGGGAATGGTTAGCATATAATTTTTTATTTGTATTGACGTTATCCTGAAATTGGTGTGCGATTAAAGGTTGTTATATTTTTAGTAGTTATTTAATATTAAAACTATGTAATATGAAAACAACACTTATTTTCGTGTGTACTTATCCGTTAGTTCCCTCCCTGCAATTTTGTTAATAACTAAAATTCTATATACAAATTATGGATACATAAATTACTCTGCCTTGCCAATACTATTTTTAGTTTACAAGCCTAATAAAAAGTAAAAGTGTGTACTTTAAATTTTTTGATAAATATCCTACCATTACCCCAGGTAAAATGTAGCACATCAGTCAATGTAATTTTCATTACAATTTTATTTGCCGCGGTTAAATAAATTAAAATTAGTAAATACTACTAAAAAAAATATTGGCAACATAACCAACTCCTTAGTAAAAAATGAAAACATATGCACGACAGCCTTTAAATAAATAGCAAGCTGTTACCTAAAAAACTTACACCATGAACAATATATTTACTCCTTTTTGTTGTAGGGCTATAGCCTTATATAGCTTTATTTTCTTTGCCTGCCTAGGTAATGCAAATGGGCAGGGGCTTCCAATAACTGAAATAATAACCAACTACAATACTTATTTTAAAAGTAGTGTGAGTGCGATAAATTCTGTAAAGCCGGATAATAGCCACGACCTGCTGGCTTTTAAATTTAATTACGTCCGATACTCAACCGGTGTAAACGATGCTTTGTTAACAACCAAAGGCGACGGTTTTACTGCAGAAGATTTTAGGGGCCTCCCTTTGCAAAGTATGACCGGTACTGTTGACACTAGTACAAAATTAGCCCTTGGTGCAATGTATGATGGTGTTGCTAATGGGCCATCCAACCCTGCGCCTGTAAACAACCTGTCGCTATACTTATCAGATGGTGCAAAAGGGCTTAACCTTGGCACTGGCATAGCTAATTTGCCAGTAGGTATATTAAACTTTGGGGTATCTGGCTTTAATTTCCTTGGTATTGGCGATGGCGTGCCGGATATTTTGGTTACTCAAATTGCAGACTCTATTACCACAGCTAACGATTACGAATTTATAGATGCAGCTGGTATTACGGTAGGCAATATAGTTAGTGTAACTTTTAATGGAATTTCGCCGGTAGCCAACTGGATGACAGATTTTTACGAAGCCAGTACTAACCCCGCTACTTTATCTGCAGGTTATACCCAAATTGACCATTCTTTACGTTTATGGGCGGCCGATTTAAGCGCATTTGGTGTAACTAGTACTAATGCTTCTACTATTGTGGGCTTTCGTATACATGTAAATGGGCCAAGCGATATTGCTTTTATAGGCTTTAACAACGCAACCTTCCATGCGTTGCCAATAAAATTAAATTACTTTACTGCAAAGCTTGCTGGTATTGATGCCAAACTTTTATGGCAAACAGAAACTGAAATAAATAGTAAATATTTTGTGGTAGAAAGTAAGATGGACGGGCAGCAGTTTAAAGCAATAGATACTTTAGCCGCAGCCGGAAATAGCAGCATTGCAAAAAATTATGCCTATATAAACATAAGCCCGGGCGCTGGTACACATTATTATCGTTTAAAAGAAATTGATATAGATGGAAAAGTAACTTACAGCACCCAGGTACAGGTAACCATTGCGCCTTACTTTATACAATTAGCTGTATACCCCAATCCTACAACGGGGCGCATCAGTGCAACACATCCTGCTGCACAGGAGGGCGATAAACTGGAACTGTTTTCAATTATAGGAGCGAAATTATTTTCTTTAAATGCCATACCAGGCGCTACTCAAACTAATATAAAACTACCCGCAGTGCCTGCAGGCTTGTATGTTTTAAGATACCTTAAATTAAATGGAGAAAGGCAATCAGTACAATTGCTAATTCAGTAATAAACAAATAAATTTTTAAAATGGGGCTGCGGTACAATCTACCAGCCCCATTTTTTTGGGATATATTGAATTATTTCCAGTTAATTTTTACCCTGCATAAAAAAGAAAAGCAGTATTTAATAAGCAGGTAATAGCCTCCTGTATTTGTTATGCCGATATTGCCAAAAAGCTATTGGGCGTATTTTATATTACAGCATATTGTTGTCAGCCTTAAAACGAAAATTATCTTTTAAAATCATTGTTTTTAAAAGATAACTAAACATATGTAGCCATATCGTTTAAAATAGATGATCCTTACAATCCTTGCTGGTGTATCTTTTGATAGAAACAACAAATTGTCTTTCGAACGCCGTAACAATTTTGATACTTCTATTTACCTTGTGGTAGAGACGGAATTGACCGCATCTCAACGCAAGCAATTTAAAATAAATTGTTTCAACCCATCTACAGTCCTCCAAAGAAAAAGCTTACAGTATTATGCATACCCTGAGACCCGAAAGAACTCATAACTCATAACTATGATTATAACTAATTCCTAACTTAAACAAAAAACCCCCTAAAAAGGGGGCTCTTGTTATCCAAACAATCCATAAAAACAAAAGGTCTTAATTGGCTGGCAAAATATTTTTATTGGTTGTGCTTACTAAGCAAAAAATAATTATTTAATTTTTTTTAAAACCTCGGACAACGTATAGCCTCCCTGCTGCTATTATCTTTATTAAGGTATTTTTGGTAAGAGATGCCTAATTCAAAACCTCCCCTGCCCGTACTTGCAGAGGCTAATTTTGAAAGATTCACATCATAACTTAAAGATATCGATAATGGCTTTACTTCTAATTTGCCTACCGGCACCAGCGCATCCTGCCAGCGTAAAACCGCACCGCCATGTATAAGGTACTTAGGCGCATCCGCATCATCTAATTTATAGCTGTACATAACGCTGCCTAATATTTCTGTAGAAGCACCTTGCTTACTGTAGTCTGCTTCAACCGTAACATAAGCATCATCAGCAATACTTTTTCTTACGCCGCCAGAGAAAACCCATTTAGGTACCATCTCTAAATTAGCAGTACCATAAAATGAAATTTTTGGTGCTTTATTAAAGTGGTGATAAGCTGCGCCAACGTACATATTATCATCTGTATTTTCGCCAATCTGTGTATTAAAGCTCATGCCTGCGGTGCCATCAAAATAGCTGTAAGCGCTTTTGGAAAATGTTTCTCCATTACCAAGCCCCTCATTATAATTGGTACCATCAAACTGGCTGTTGGTAGTTATCTTGCTGCGGTCTAGCCTGCGTTGTACCAGCCCGCCCATAAAGCCTAAAGACAGGTACATGCTCCTTACATCGCTAAGTGATTTGTGGTAGTTTAGGGTTGGCAGCACATGCGTGGCAGTTAATGCTATAGAGCCAGCTTTGTCATATAAAATTTGTCCGCCGATGGTTATAAAATCTTCGCTTTTGCCAATAGGCAATTTATATTCCGCATTTAAAGAAACTGTTTGATATGGGATAGTGATGCTTTGCCATTGTGTACGATAGACTGCCTGTATACGCACATCTCCGGCAAAAAGGCCTGCCAATGCCGGGTTACGTAAAAGTGGTGCTTCAAAATACTGGGAAAAATGAATATCCTGCGACTTTGCCTGCATGGTGAAGAGAAGTAAAAATATGCAACACAATGTAATGTGTACATCATTTTTCATGGGATAAAATTTAGGTTTCTTAGGTAACTATTGAATGCTTTTAATAAACGTTTAAATGGCTGCTTTAGTATCGATTAAGTTAAATAAATTGGTTAAATTTCAGATTTATTTAATTGTTATTTATGATGCCTCATAACAAAAATCATTAAAAAATGGTAGGCCTAATCCAGTAGGTAAATTATCTGATAATTAATCTTTTTATAATTAACCCTAGTTATGCTATTCCTTTGCAATTGAAAAAAAACCTAAAAAAATGCTGTAAATTATACACCATTTTATTAGTGTTGTAGGTGCTTGCAATAAATAAATTTTTTTATTTACTGAATGCATTATTTGCCATTTTTTTAAAAGTTTAAGCTCACCTTTTTCTTACTGTATCAATGCTATATTTCCTTTATACACCAGTAAGCTATTATTGTTACATATAATTTCTATGGTGTACACGTATACGTCAGGGTTTAATTTTCCACCTTTAAATGTGCCATCCCAGCCTGCACTTGCATCATTAGCATTAAAGCTGCTTTTTTCAAAAACTACTTCGCCCCAACGGTTAAAGATGCGTAACGATTTTATTTTAAAAAGCCCTGACCCTCTTGGGTAAAATATATCGTTGGCACCATCGCCATTAGGCGAAAAAGTGTTCGGGATAAATACATTAGTGCCATCGCATATAACAAAAACAGTAACCCTATCCTGCGATGTACAGCCACCGGCATTTTTTACATTTACTGTATAATCGGTAGTGGTGTTAGGCTTTATGGTAATGCCCGGGAAGCTGCTTCGAAAAATACCGGTTGTTGGCGTCCATAATACTTCTGTTACGTCGGCCGATATTGTTGGCATAAGGTCGTATGCCTGCCCGATATTTATTGTTTTATCCGCCCCTGCATCTACTACTGGTATCGGGTACACTTTTAAAAACACCTGCCCAGTATCAGCAAAGCATCCTTTATCATCTTTACCAACCACCATGTAATTTGTAGTAACATCCGGCGTAGCTACGGGTGTTGTGGACGTACTGCTGTTTAAGCCAGTGGCTGGTGCCCATATATAGGTGGCGGCGCCAGATACAAATAGTCTTTTTGTTTGGCCCTTACATAAGGTATCAGAAGTGCCATACCGTATTTTGAATGGATATTTGACCTGTATTTTTACCGTATTTTTTGCGGTACAGCCATGTATGCTAGTACCTTTTACAGTGTAGTTTGTTAAAGAATCTGGCATGGCTACCGGGTTGGCGCAGGTAACGCAGCTAAGGCCTGCCGCCGGGCTCCAGTTATAAGAAACCGCACCGGTTGACAATAAATTTATGCCCCGCCGCTGGCATATAAAAGAATCTTTTCCTGCACTTACAGTTGGTATAAGGTAGGCTTCAATATTTTTTGTGACGCTATCCTTGCAGCCGTTACTGTTTGTTGCCAGCAGCGAGATATCATACACGCCTGCTATTGTATAAATTTGCGCTTCAGGGTTTTGTTGGGTTGAAGACCGGCTATTTCCTAAGTTCCATTGCCAGGTAAGGGAAGACGTGTCAGCAATAGCAACCAGCCCTTTCAAAACCATCGTTAATGGCGTACACCCGTTAGCGGTAGTACTAAAATCTATATGCGGCGAAGCCACAATTTTTACCGGTACCGCCGATGATACAGAATCTTTGCAGCCATGCAAAGTAGTCACTACCAAAGAAGGGTAATAGAGCCCGGTATGTGGGTAATAATAAGTTGGGTTTTGGTCTGTTGTATTTGCGCCATCGCCCGTTGCCCAGCTATAATCAGTAATTAGGTCGTTGCTAAAAGACGAGTCTTTAAAGCTTACCGAACCAGCATCACACAATGGTTTTGTAAAAAAACTAAAGGTAGCGGTTACGCCATTTACTACAATGGTATCCAAACCTTTTATCGGCACGTGGCAACCATCTTTATCTGTTAAAATAATTTTGGGCAGGTAAGATCCTGCAAATGAGTATTCATGGCTGATTATTAAGCCTGTAGTATCTATTGTAGCGCCATCGTTAAAATCCCAAATGATAGATGTTATTTTTGAAGTAACTGCTGTAAAGTGGTTAAGCATGGGCACACAGCCAATTAAAGGGGTATAAGTAAAAGTACCTGTAGGGCCTTTTATAGCAACAGTCCTTTGCTGTACGCTGCTGCAACCGCCGGGGCCTTCAATGGTAAGCGTTACCACATAACTGCCTGGGTAATTGTAAAAGTGCGATGGGTTGTCAAAAGCTGTTGATGTGCCATCTCCAAAATCCCAATTTATTGTAACGGCATTAGAAGATTGGTTGGTAAACTTTACAATCAATGGCGGGCATGCGCTTATAGAATCGCTCATTAAAAAATTTGCTTTGGGTGTTACAATGGTTACATAATTTGTTTTATGCAGGCTATCTGTACAACCATATTTATCATTTATAAAAAGCGTTACACTGTACATGCCATCAATATTGTAAGTATGTACGGGAGCCTCTAAGGTAGATGTGGTGCCATCTCCAAAGCGCCATAAATAGGTAAGGTTAGGCCCGGTTGACTGGTTAGTAAATTTCACTGGCTTGCTGGGGCAGGTAATTGTATCGGCAGTAAAAAATTTTGCTATGGGCTTAGATATTATTAATGGCGTAACAAGCTTAAAACTATCTGCGCAGCCAATAGAATCTGTTATAACCAATGAAACTGCATAAGCGCCTGCAACTGAATAGGTATGTTTAAAGGGCGCTGCTACTAACGTTTCTGTACTGCTATCACCATAGTTCCATGCATATTTTTTTATTGGGTTCAGCCCATCATCAGCCGAAAAATCAGTAAATGTAATGGCGTTATTAAGGCAACTGCCTGCTACAGATGGCATAAATTTAGCTACCGGCCCGTTAACACGGATGCTTGTTGGCTTAGAAATCGTATCCTGGCAATTCAAAATATCGGTAGTTATCAGGCGCACGGTATAATTACCGGCAATAGTATAAAGGTGCGTTGTTGAGTTAGTAGTAACCCTGGCTGAAGTGCCATCCCCAAAATTCCAATAAAAAGCGGTAACCTCGGCAGTACTTAGGCCGGTTGTAAAGTTGATAATCTTGCCTTTGCAAATAACGCTGTCTGACATTTCAAAAGCCGCTTTTACAGCTACTATATTAACGGGGTTTATGATAGTAAAAGAGCAGCCGGTAAGGTAGTTAATTACCCTAAGGCTTACCTGGTAAGTGCCTTTCAACGCATAGGTATGTACAGGGTTTTTTAAAGTAGATGTTGCGCCATCCCCAAAATCCCAATACCATTCGTCAGCGCCAATCGACATATCCTGAAATATCCTGTCGTAAGGTTTTTTGCAATCCATATTTGCGTTAAACCTTGCAATAGGTGCCGAAATGTGAATGTAATTAATACGTTTAACCGTATCGGAACAGCCACCATTGCCAATAATAAGCTGTACGGTAAATATGCCGGTATCGGAGTATATGTGTGTTGGGTTTTGCAGGGTAGATGTGAACCCATCCCCAAAATCCCATAGCCAGTGCGTAACGGTGCCGGTGGAAATATCCGAAAAGGTAACGCCTATCGTTGCACAGGTATTTCTGGGTGTTGCGGTAAAATTGGCTACTGGCTTAATACTGGTTATAATGCCTCTGGGCTTTATAATAGTATCCGTGCAACCGCCTGCTGTTGTAACAATAAGCGTAATTGTAAAGGCGCCTGCAGTATTATAGGTATGCATTGGGGTTGCGGAAGTAGCGGTAGCGCCATCTCCGAAATTCCATAAATAACTTACTATAGGGTCGCTGGGGTTTAACGAGCTGCCAAAGCTTTTTGTAAATGGCACACAGCCACTATCCGGCAAATCGGCCAGCAATACTTTTGGTGGCTGTATTTTTATAAAATTTGTTTTGCTGATGGTATCTGTACAGCCATTTGCGTTAGCAACAATTAGTTGTACCGTGTAGTTGCCGGTGCTGTTATACACATGCGACGGTGTTTGCCAGGTAGAGGTACCACCATCTCCAAAATTCCACGACCAGCTTACTTCGTTGGTTGATTTATTGTTGAAATTAACTTTTAAAGGCGCACTGCAAGCCACCGTATCTGCAGAAGTAAATGCTGCAGTTGGCTTTGGCATTACAACAATCTTTTTTATTATGGAATCGCCGCAGGAACCAAAATTAGCAACAAGCTTTATTTGATAAGTGCCTGCCGCCGCATAAGTTTTTATAGCGTTGGCTGTAGTGGCAAATGTGCCATCGCCAAAAGACCAGTTGTTAAATAAAGGCGAAGGAGCAGAAGTATTGTTTATTATCACTGGCTGTTTTGTACATACAGTGTCGGAAACGGTAAAAGCGGCCTTTACTTTTCCTACAACTACCGTATTGTTTTTTGCAATAGTATCCGTACAGCCATTTGCATTGGTTGCTATTAGGGTTACACTATAACTACCCAGTGCCGTATATATGTGCGATGGGTTTGTTTGGGTAGAAGTACCGCCATCGCCAAACTGCCATTGGTAGGTGAGGGCGCTAGTACCAGATGATGAATTAGTAAAATCGATGTTGGCCGGTATGCTGCAATTGTTAGGTACTGTACTGCTGAAGCCTGCTTTAACCCCTGCGCTAATGTTTACGTAGCCTGGTTTAGAAAGTGTTGTTACACAGCCATTATTGTTTTTTATTTGAAGCGTTACATTGTAATTTCCTGAAGTGGAATAGGTATGTGCAGGGTTTTGCAAAGCAGAAAAAGTGCCATCCCCAAAATCCCACTTCCAGGTGGCGATAGTGCCTGTGCCTGCGGTACTCTGGTCTGCAAACTGCACCGGTAATGGAAAACAGCCCGTAGCAGCAGTACTTGTAAACTTAATAACAGGCTTTGCAAATATATTAATATAATTAACTTTAATAATGGTATCTGAGGCGCTGCCTTTAAAAATTATTAATCTAACGGTGTATTGGCCAGGGTTAAAATAGGTAACAGAGGGGTTTTGTAGAAAAGAGATGGTGCCATTGCCTAAATCCCACTTCCATTGAGTGGGCGTGCCTGGGGAGGTATCTGTAAAACGTATCACTTGTGGAGTACACCCGCTGGTATTATTAGCTGTAAAATCAGCAGCCAGCTGTGCCTTGGCAACAAAGCTGAGCATTGTTAATAATAACAGACAGGTTGCCTTGGTTGCAATTCTGGCTATCATAGTGATATTTTGCTTTTGGATTATATGAATTTTAAACGTACTGGATTGTCCAGCAAATTTTACTTATAACTCCAAAAACAAATAAAAATTGTAAAAAACTACAACAAACTAAAGAAGTATACTAATTACAACACAGATTATAAACGTCTCATATACAACACTTTGGGAGAAGTATTTACCCAGGGCGCTAATTTTATTATGGGTGTATCTTTTTTTGTGAATTTCCATATCCTATTGAGAAAAATAAACTCATCTGGTGTAGAAGGCTTAGTTAGGTTAATAATCAATTTACTGTAATCGTTATTACTCTGCCAGGTACCGGAATAAGTAATATTATTTCTTGTAGCCGTGATAGGCCCACTGTAAAAAGAAGTATCTTTTGCCAGCACGAATGTATAGCCGGTGTATTTGCTGGTGATGTCTGCGGTGGTGTCGCTTGCAAAATCTACTATAAAATTCCTGTTTAAAACATTATCCGCAAAATATTGTTCCAGGGCACTTTGCCCACCAGTTAAAAGCGCTATTTTTTTGCAACTGCAAAATGAAGAGGCTATTAATATGGAGCCAATAAATAGAATAGCAAAACCGAGTTTAAATTTGGTGGTAGTCATATACTTAGTTTTAAGAAGCATAAATGTCGGTAAATTTTTTAGTTGCATACTCAATAAAATAGGCAGAGCTTAAAGTTTCACCAGTTATTTTATGGCACAATTCCTCCGAAGTATATAGCCGTCCGTATTGGTGTACGTTTTTTCTAAGCCAATCCAGCACTGGTTTTGTATCACCTGCAGCCAGCAATGCTTCCGTAGTTATATTTTCTTTTTTGATGGATGCATACATTTGCGCCCCATATATGCTGCCCAAACTATATGTAGCAAAATAGCCAAAACTGCCATGGCTCCAGTGGATATCCTGCAGGCATCCTCGCTTATCATCCGGTACAGTAACGCCTAAATATTTTTGGTAATTTTGGTTCCAATAAGCTGGGATGTCTTTGGTAGTAATGCTTCCATCAATTAACATTTTCTCAATCTCATACCGTATCATCACGTGGAAATGATAGGTTAATTCATCCGCTTCGGTGCGTATTAATGATGGCTGCACTTTGTTGATGCTTTTATAAAATGTGTCGGCGGTTAAAGCTTCAAATTGTTGAGGGAACATCTTTTTTAATAAGGGAAAATTGTGCTGCCAAAACGGTAACCCACGCCCAACGCAGTTTTCCCATAATCGGCTCTGGCTTTCGTGGATGCTTAAACTACAGTATTCGCTTAGCGGCAAGCCATATTCTTCCGTGGGCAAGCCTTGCTCGTACAACGCATGCCCGCCTTCGTGTATGCAGCTCCATGCCATGTTGCCAAAATCGTTTTCATCAACCCTTGTAGTTACCCTAACATCCTGGTTATTAAAGTTGGTGGTAAAAGGATGGATGCTTAAATCCTGCCTTCCTGCTTCAAAATCAAACCCAATCTGTTTCAACAACTCAATACCAAATTTCCATTGTACATCTTTATCAAAGTGCTGGTGAAGAAAACTATTATCTACCTGCGGCTTATTTTTAATCGCCTCCAGCAAGGTTACTAACTGCGGTTTTAAATTAGTAAAGATGTTATCTACCGTTGCCACAGTAAGCCCTTTATCGTACTCGTTCATCAATGCGTTGTAAGGGTGCTGCTCGTACCCCAGTAAATCTGCTTCTTTTTTTTTTAGTTGGATAAGATGGTGCAACGGCTGCTGAAAAGTGGCAAACGAATTTTCGCTGCGGGCCTTTGCCCATGCGTGATACGCCGTGGTAACCGATTCGCTGAGCTCCCTTACAAATTTGCTGCTTAATTTTTTATTGCGGTTATAATCCTCTAAACTTAGTGCTACGTTTTTTTTCTGCGAAGCACTTAAATTTTCTTTGCTGTTTAATTCATGCAACAAGTCGCCCATTGCTTCTGCAGTAAATTGCTCATGGGCTATTTCGCTTAGTGTTGCCAGTTGCCTTCCCCTAAAATTGTTGCCTTTTGGTGGCAGGTACGTTTCCTGGTCCCACTGTAAAACTGCCGAAGCGTATTTTACGTCAGCTATTTTTTGCATCTTTGTTTTATAGGTTGCATATAATTCAGCAGCACTCATCTTTTAATTTTTATGGAATGAAAATATTGGAAATTACGTCTTTTTTAGAAACCATCGCACCTGCAAGTTTACAGGAAAGTTACGATAATGCAGGCTTATTAACCGGCAATGCCAATTGGGATTGTACCGGCATCATCACCGCTTTAGATGCTACAGAAGACGTGGTGCTGGAAGCCATTGAAAATAACTGCAACTTAATTGTAGCCCATCATCCCATCATTTTTGGCGGGTTAAAAAAGATAACCGGTAAAAATTATGTAGAAAAAACCATCATTGCCGCCATAAAAAAGGATATTGCTATCTATGCCATCCATACAAACCTCGATAATGTTTTACGTGGCGTAAACGGAAAAATGGCGGATAAATTGGGCTTGATTAACAGGCAGGTATTACAGCCTAAAAAAGCCATCCTTAAAAAACTGGTAACTTTTGTGCCAGTTAATCAAGCCGAAAAAGTACGGGAAGCGTTGTTTGCTGCTGGTGCAGGGCATATTGGCGATTATGCCGAATGCAGCTTTTCTGCTGAAGGCGAAGGAACATTTAAAGCAGGCGAAAATAGTACGCCTTTTGTAGGCAATATTGGCGCAAGGCACACGGAAAATGAGTTACGGCTGGAAACTATCTTTCCGGCATGGGCAGAAAATAAAGTACTAAAAGCCTTACTGGCAGCACATCCGTACGAAGAAGCAGCTTATGAAACTTTTACAATTGATAACCAGCACCCATCAATTGGAGCAGGCTTGATAGGAGATTTACTTCTACCAGTAACCGCAACCAATTTTTTACAACAAATAAAAGAAGCCTTTCATTTAACCGTAATTAGGCACACGCCAATATTGGATAAACCTATACAAAAAGTTGCCCTTTGCGGCGGTGCCGGAAGTTTTTTAATTGGTGCTGCAATAGCTGCTGGCGCAGATTGTTACATAACCGGCGATGTTAAATACCACGAGTTTTTTGATGCCAACGAAAAGCTAATTATTGCTGATATAGGTCACTTTGAAAGTGAACAGTTTACCATCGTGCTTTTATATGATGTTTTGAGCGAAAAATTCCCTAACTTTGCCGTCCTAAAAACAAGGGTAAAAACCAACCCTGTCAACTACTTTGTCTGATTATGCTGGTAATAAAACTTTTAAAAACAATAAAATCTCAAATAATAACATGGCTGCAGTAAAAGATTTCTCCGTTGAAGAAAAATTAACATCGCTTGTTCATTTACAAAAAGTGGATTGCAAGCTAGATGAAATTCAGATTTTAAAAGGCGAATTACCAATTGAGGTAAAAGACCTTGAAGACGAAATTGAAGGCCTTCATGCCCGCCAAACACGTGTTGAAGAAGAAATAAATGGCATGCAGGAATTCATCAACCAAAAAAAGGAAGCTATTAAAGAAGCCGAAGCCCTGGTTAAAAAATACGAAAAGCAAAGCGAAAACGTAAAAAACAACCGTGAGTTTGAAGCTATCAATAAAGAAATTGAAATGCAGACCTTAGAAGTGAAGCTTTGCGAAAAACACATTAAAGATGCTACAGAAGAAATAGGCGAAAAAGCCAAGCAACTGGAATCAGCTAAAAAAGCAGTCGGCGTTAAAGAAAACAACTTGTCTGGCAAAAAAGGCGAGCTGGAAAAAATTATAGGCGAAACTGAAAAAGAAGAAAAATTATACAACAAGCAGGCAACAGAAGCAAGGAACCATGTTGACGAACGTTTGTTATTAAGCTACGACCGTATCCGCAAAAATTACCGCAACGGGCTTGCAGTTGTACCGGTAGAAAGAGATAGCTGTGGTGGCTGTTTCCACGCTATCCCACCACAAAAGCAAAGCGAAATAAAACTTCGTAAAAAAGTGATTGTTTGCGAAAACTGCGGCCGTATTTTGGTGGATGTAGATTTAAACGATAGCATCGAAATAAAATAATCTTTTTTAAAGAAATAGTAAAAAGCACTTCAATTACTGAGGTGCTTTTTTTATGTGGGCAATACAACTATTTTTAATGGATGAATGTTATTTTTTTTGCCGCAGATTGCAGATTTTTTTGCTATAATCTCCGAATCTGCGGCAGGATTTATTATTATGGAGTAAACAAGTTTTATTTTTTACATAATCTTTTAATGATAAATACAACCCTATCTCTGCCAAAAAAAAACTAATTTGCTGGTCAATTATGCTTCAAAAACTACACATACAGAACTACGCTATTATCGATGAGATTGACATCGATTTTTCTGCCAGCCTAAATATTATTACCGGCGAAACAGGTGCTGGCAAAAGTATACTCATGGGTGCCCTCAGCCTTATTTTAGGCGAACGTGCCGACAGCGCCACGTTAATGGATAAAGAGAGAAAGTGCATGGTTGAAGGTTTCTTTAAATCCAACGGAAGAAAAGAAATAAAGCAATTCTTAAAAGCTAACGAGCTGGATATAGAAGAAGAATTAACCATCCGCAGGGAAATTGCGGTCAGCGGCAAATCAAGGGCATTTATCAATGATACGCCAGTTAATTTAGGGCAGTTAAAAGCACTAAGCTCATTGCTGGTAGACCTTCACCAACAATTTGACACCTTAGAATTAGGCGACAGCGATTTTCAAAGAGAAGTGCTGGACGCATTGGCAGGCAACGGAAATTTGCTACAGGATTACGCCACGGTGTACAACCAATATAGCAAGGCAAAAAAGGAGCTGCAGGAATTACAGCAACAACAAGCCACAGCCAACACAGCACTGGATTACAACCAATTTTTGTTTGATGAACTGGACGAAGCGGGCTTAAAAGAAAACGAGCTGGAAGAGCTGGATGCAGAGCTTAAATTGTTAAGCAATGCCGAAAATGTAAAGCAGCAGTTAGGTGCTATTTATTTTGAATTGAAAGATAGCGACCTGCCCATTGTGCAGCAATTAAAATCGCTTAGCAATAAATTAAATTCGCTTAGCCAGTACCATGCTTCTATAGATGAACTTATAAAGCGATTAATAGGCGCAACAGCAGAGTTAAAAGATATAGGCGACGAACTGGAAGCCATTGACGAAAGTGTGCTGTACAGTGCCGAAAGGATACAGATAGTGAACGATAAAATTTCACTCGGCTATAAATTATTAAAGAAGCATAATGTACAAACAACGGCGGAATTGCTAAGCATAAAAGAAACATTACAGCAAAAGCTAAACGATATTTTAAACATAAGCGAAAGCATTATAGCCAAAGAAAAAGCTACAGAAGAATTATTGCAAAAATGTACGCAGCAAACGGGTGTAATAAGCACTAACCGCAACAATGCCATCAAGCCATTTACCGAAAAAGTAAATGCGTTATTGGCGCAGGTAGGCATGCCCAATGCACAATTAAAAGTACAGCTGCAAAAAGTTGCGCTACATATCGATGGCGCCGATAACATTGAATTTTTGTTTGATGCCAACAAAAGCAACCGCTTTGAGCCCTTGCGCAAAGTAGCCAGTGGCGGCGAGCTAAGCCGTATTATGCTGTGTATAAAATCGCTGGTAGCAAAAAAACTACAACTGCCCACATTAATATTTGATGAGATAGATACCGGCATCAGCGGCGAAGCGGCCAAGCAGGTAGGCGTTATCATGAAGGAACTTGCAGCAGGCCATCAATTACTCGCTATTACGCACCAGCCACAAATAGCCGCAAAGGCCAATGCGCATTATTTTGTGTACAAAAGTACCAAGGGCAACAAAGTAAATACCGCCATACGCCTGTTAACCAACGATGAGCGCATTACTGCCGTAGCACAAATGCTAAGCGGCGAAAAGCCCACTGCCGCTGCCTTAGAAAATGCCAGGGAAATGGTTGGAAATTAGTTTTTGGTTTTTAGTTTTGTGTTTGTAGTTAATCTATATCTGCTGGCTCAATTTAACGGATGCCTAACCCCATGAAGGAATTTATAATTTAATGCCGTTAAGTTAAGGATCTATATGTTTGTCTTTACCTCACCCCTAACCCTCTCCAAAGGAGAGGAAAGGTCTTAACTTAACGGCATTGATTTATAACTACTACTTTTTAATTTTTTAATTGTATTTTTTGTTGCCCCGGCCAATACAGCAGCCATATTGGGCTGCGGTGGCGTCGCACATTTTTACATTGGTTCTTTTAGCAACTTTTACCACCAAGTATGGGGCTTATGCTGGTTTCATAGTACAAGCTAAATAATACTAACACAAAAAAACTTGCACAACAAAATTTTATTACTGTTACTATTAATTGCAGGCATGTACGCCACCTGGTATTGCCAGCGCTTGTTACAGGCAAAAATACAGCCCCGCCAATCGATGTTCCGCTTTCTTTTATTCCTCTTGCTAAACACGATTATAATTTTTATACTCATCTTTTTAATAGGGATTATTATAATACATTTTAAAGATTTTTTCTTTACCCGATAAGAATACTATTTTTACGCTTCAAATAAAATAAGCTATGTCGTACAATTTACTAAAAGGAAAAAAGGGTATCATTTTTGGCGCCCTCGATGAAAAATCTATCGCATGGAAAACAGCCCTGCGCTGCCACGAAGAAGGTGCCGAATTAATACTGACCAATGCACCCGTAGCCATGCGCATGGGTGAAATAAACAAACTAGCAGAAATTGTAAACGCGCCGGTAATACCTTGCGATGTTAGCAGCAACGAAGATGTGCTGAACCTCATCACAAAATCGATGGAGCATTTTGGTGGCGGCGTAGATTTTATTTTGCATTCTATAGGCATGAGCATCAACGTCCGTAAAGGCAAGCATTATACAGAAATAGATTACGGCTTCAATGCCAAAACATTGGATATATCTGCCATGAGCCTGCACCGAGTATTAGCAACCGCCATGAAGCTGGATGCCATCAACGAATGGGGCAGCGTGGTAGCGTTAACGTATATAGCCGCCCAGCGTGTGTTTCCCGACTATAACGAAATGGCAGACGCCAAAGCTTTACTGGAAAGCGTTGCCCGTAGCTTTGGTTATCATTACGCAACTAAAAAACATGTCCGCATCAATACCATATCGCAATCGCCTACACGTACTACTGCTGGCAGCGGCATAAAAGGCTTTGAAGGCTTTATAAGCTACGCAGAAAAAATGAGCCCATTAGGCAACGCCAGCTCAGAGGATTGTGCCAATTATTGCGTAACTATGTTCAGCGACTTAACAAAGATGGTAACCATGCAAAATCTTTTTCATGATGGAGGCTTTTCATCAACAGGCGTTACGCTGGATATAATTGACCAGATGGAAAAATAATCGCTAACGGTGTTTTTAAGATGTAAAGTATGGTTTTAGAAGTAGCTATTCTGATTGTAATAGCAGGAGAGGAGAAGAATTTTGAAACAGATTTTAAACTTGCAGGCAAATACATCAGTTCCATTGAAGGATACATTGGCCATACTTTAAAAAGATGCCTGGAGCAGCAAAATAAGTATATCCTGCTGGTTGATTGGCAAACGCTGGAAAGCCATACTATTGGTTTTCTCCAATCGCCCCAATACCCTGAGTGGAAAAATTTGCTGCACCATTATTACGATCCATTCCCCAGCGTAGAGCATTACAATACGATACTGGAAATGAAGAAATAGCAAAAACTTTTTGCAACTACAAAAGCCACTAACAAATAATTAGTGGCTTTTGTAGTTGAATGATGTATTTATTTATTTTTCTTTAACAAGAAAAATAAGTCATTGTCTTAATATTCATCTTCATTAAAAAAGAAATCTTCCTGGCTTGGGTAATCAGGCCAGATATCTTCCAGCCCTTCATATATTTCGCCTTCGTCATCCAGCTCCTGCAGGTTCTCAATTACTTCAATAGGGGCGCCACTACGGATGCCATAATCTATCAGTTCATCTTTAGTTGCCGGCCATGGAGCATCTTCTAAATGAGAGGCCAATTCTAGTGTCCAAAACATTGTGAAAGGGGTTTAATTTTTTGCAAATGTAAAAGTTTGGTGGAATTAAACAAAAGTGTTTTTTAAAACCATCTTTATTTTTTAATGAAAAGCTGTAAATAATAGTATCGGTTAGCTTTAAATGGTTAATAATTAATTACTTTAGCCACATGCTTACAGCAACAAATATATTTAAGGATTATGGTGCGCTACCAGTTTTACAAGGTGTTGATATAAGTATCCAAAAAGCAGAGATCGTTAGCATCGTCGGTTCGTCTGGTGCCGGAAAAAGCACGCTGCTACACATTCTTGGCACATTAGACAAGGCAGATAAAGGCTCCGTTTTGCTGGAAGGCGTGCGGATAGAATCACTTACAGGTAAAAAATTAGCGGCATTCCGCAATAAAAATATCGGCTTTGTGTTTCAATTTCACCATTTATTGCCGGAGTTTACGGCCCTGGAAAATGTTTGCATACCGGGCTGGATTGCCGGAAAAAAGAAAAAAGAAACTGCCGAAAAAGCGGTGAAATTGTTAACAACTTTAGGGCTTGCTGCCCGGCTGGAGAACAAACCACAACAACTTTCGGGCGGCGAGCAGCAAAGAGTAGCGGTAGCCAGGGCATTAATAAACGACCCCTCCATCATCATGGCCGATGAGCCAACGGGCAATTTAGATAGTGCCAATGCAAAGGAACTCCATCAGCTTTTTATCAACCTAAGAGATGAATTTAAACAAACATTTTTAATAGTAACCCACAACGAAGAACTAGCCCAGCTAAGCGACCGTATACTGCACATGAAAGACGGGCGGATAATTAATAGTTAATAGTTGGTAATGGTATAATTGATAATTAATAACTGATAATTAAAAACTGATGGAATACTCAATAGTTAACAGCTTTTCAAATTGAAGGAATTCTTAATTCGTACTTACTCAACCCTCGGTTTCCACGCTACTTCTCCTACCTGTAACAAGTACCCCGCGTACCTTGAAAGCACAAATAAATAATCGCTTAGCCGGTTGATATATTTTATTACTAACGGGTCTATAAATAATTCGTGCTCCTGCATATTTACGCATAGCCTTTCTGCACGCCTGCAAATGCATCGGGCTATATGTGTTGTAGATACAGCCACATGCCCGCCGGGAAGTATAAAAGATTTCATAGGCGGCAATACTTCATCCATCTTGTCCATTTCATTTTCTAAGAGGGTTACATCAGCCTCTTTAAGCCCTGGCAGCTTCATTAAAGGCTCTTTATCCGGGTCGCACGCCAATGAGGAGCCAACCGTAAATAAACGGTCCTGTATTTCTTTTAAAATAAGTTTTGAAGGCGCATCTTCCAACAGGTCGCCAACAAGCCCCAGGTAAGAATTTAATTCATCTACCGTACCGTATGTTTCAATACGCAGGTGGTTCTTAGGCACTTTTGTGCCACCAATTAAACTGGTTTTGCCAAGGTCGCCTGTTTTGGTATATATTTTTGAAGCCATGTTTTGTTTTTTTTGCCGGTAAACCGGTTAGGCGGTAAGAAATACAAAATAATAAGGTTATGAAAACGGCTTAACGCCTTACCGGCAAAATAAAAAATTGCCGCAGGCAATTAAGCGACCTGAGCAATAATAGTAGGGTTTAAGTTTTGTTTATCTGTTTCAATAACGCCATCGCGTAAGCGTATTACGCGGTGTGCAAAGCCAGCAATATCTTCTTCGTGCGTAACAAGTACTACGGTGTTGCCATCATTGTGTATTTTACCTAAAATATCCATTATTTCATGGCTGGTTTTGCTATCAAGGTTGCCCGTAGGTTCATCTGCCAAAATAATTGCGGGGTCGTTTATTAAGGCCCTTGCAATGGCTACGCGCTGGCACTGGCCGCCGCTTAATTCATTGGGCTTGTGGTGGCTCCTGTCTTCCAGCCTTACCTTGGTTAATACTTCCATCGCCCTTTCCATCCTTTCTTTTTTGGCGATGCCGCTGTAAATTAATGGCAGTGCTACGTTTTCTGCTGCTGTAAGCCTTGGCAGCAAATTAAACTGCTGAAATACAAAGCCAATTTCTTTATTCCGCACTTCGGCAAGGTCGTTGTCTATCATGCGGCTAACATCTTGCCCGTTTAAGATATACCTTCCTTTTGATGGAGTATCGAGGCAGCCTAAAATATTCATTAGCGTGCTTTTGCCGGAGCCGCTGGGGCCCATCAATGCAACGTATTCATTTTTTAAAATATCAATATTGATACCTTTTAAAACCTGCAATTCCTGCTTGCCTAAATAATAGCTCTTGCAAATATTTTCAAGATGAATAATTCCCTGCATAATGTTATTTATTTATTGGTTATAAAGGTTGATTGTTTAAGCGGATACTGCACGCCCAGTGCGTTAGGGATAGCAACGAAAATCCTTTTTTGTCGGCCGCCGCAAAAAAGATTGTAGTGGATAGCCCGGCCCCTTGCCGCCTCGGCTTGGGGAACGCCTTATTTAGTTATGAGTTATAAGTTATGAGTTTTTTAATCTGGGTTGTTGCGTAGCCTTAAATTATTGCCGTAACCCCACCTATAACTAATAACTACTTATGTATTACTTTAGGTACTTTAAAAAACTCGCCATCATGCAGCGGCGCATTTTTTAATCCTTCTTCCCGGGTGATGCTTCCCTTTATTTCGTCTACCCTCAACACGTTTATATTGTCGCTCATGTGTAGTAGGGGAGCAACTCCTGTAGTGTCCAGCTCGTTTAATTTTTCTACAAATGCTATCATTCTTTGCAAGTCTGTTTTAATAGATGCTTTTTCCGCTTCATTAAACTGCAGCCTTGCCAGATGCGCAATTTTATCTACCATGGTATCGTTTACTTCCATAAAACAAAAATAATGGTTTAGGCTGATAGGATTGCTGGTTTTATATGAATGGCTGCTAATTTTAATAATAACATTTGGTTGGGGGCTATGCGGTTTTATTATCTTTGTCATCGTTTATGAATAAGAAAAAAGAAATAGTAATGAGCGGCATCCGGCCTACCGGATATTTGCACCTTGGCAACTACTTTGGCGCAATAAAAAATTATGTAAAAATGCAGGAAGATTATGACTGCTTTTTTATGGTGGCAGACCTGCACTCGCTTACTACACACCCCGATACTAAAGAGCTAAAAGCCAATGTACACAGAGTTTTAGCAGAAAATATAGCCTGCGGGCTCGACCCTGATAAAGTTGCTTTATATTGCCAGAGCCATGTGTACGAAACGAGCGAATTATACTTGTACCTGAATATGCTTGCCTACACAGGCGAGCTGGAAAAAACAGTGACCTTTAAAGATAAAGTACGCCAAAGCCCTGAAAATGTAAATGCAGGATTGCTGACGTACCCTGTTTTGATGGCTGCTGATATTTTATTGCACAAAGCTAAATATGTGCCGGTAGGTAAAGACCAGGAGCAGCACCTTGAATTTGCAAGGACGTATGCCAACCGTTTTAACCATCGGTATGGCGAAGTTTTTCCGGAGCCTTATGCCTTTAATTTTAACCAGCAATTGGTAAAAGTGCCCAGTCTTGATGGTGCCGGAAAAATGAGCAAAAGCGAGAACCAGATGGCTGCTTTGTTTTTGGCGGATGAAGATGAGGTGATAAGGAAAAAAGTAATGAAGGCAAAGACCGACCAGGGGCCAACGGCAATGGACTCGCCCAAGCCAGATTATATTGAGAATGTTTTTGGGCTGATGAAGCTGGTGAGTGGCGACGACGTGATTACAAAGTTTGAAAGCGATTACAATAATTGCACCATCAGGTATGGCGATATGAAAAAGCAGTTGGCGGAAGATATGGTGAACTTTATATCGCCCATAAGGCAAAAAATAAATGCCATCTTAAACGATGAAAAGTACTTGCATGAGGTGATGGAAAAAGGTGCAGCCAAAGCAACGGTAAGCGCCAAAACAACGATACTGGAAGTAAGGGAAGCAATGGGATTTAATTATTGATACGGCCCATTAAAGTTTTTGTAGCGGTTTTATAAACTTTACATACATTCACTTTAAATAAAAAAGCACACATTTTATCATCTTAAATTAGCCCTTTGGGGTTGGGCAAAAATGGCCAAAGCAAAAAAACCAAAACATATTGCAATTGCAGGAAATATAGGTGCCGGTAAAACTACCTTGACAGAAATGTTGAGCAAGCATTATAAATGGATACCACAATTTGAGGATGTAGACCATAACCCATACCTGAACGACTTTTATGATGATATGCCCCGGTGGAGCTTTAACTTGCAGATATTTTTTTTAAATAGCCGCCTAAAGCAATTGCTGGAAATTCAGCATGGTACGCAGACTGTTATACAAGACAGGACAATTTATGAAGATGCCAATATTTTTGCACCCAACCTGCACGATATGGGCCTGATGGGCAAAAGGGATTTTGATAATTATTACCAGTTTTTTGAAACATTAAAAACAATGGTGCAGCCGCCAGACCTGCTTATTTATTTAAAAGCATCTGTACCTACGCTGGTAGCACAAATACAAAAAAGGGGGCGGGAGTATGAAGAAAATATCCGCCTGGATTACCTTAAAAAATTAAACGATTACTATAACAGTTTTATTGATAGTTATAAAGAAGGGCCACTGTTAATTATTGATGCGGATAAAAACAAGTTCGCAGAAAATGAAGAACACCTGGGGCAGATAATAACAAGCATTGATGCGAAGTTATTTGGCTTGTTTTAATATTTTAACGAGGCTTTTAAAAACAGTAATTAAGATCCACAACCAATCATAAACTACCAAATATCAGAAATCATACATTACAGATTATACATTTTTTTAGCTAATCAATGAATTTTTCATGGCATAAAAAACAAGGCCTACAGAATTTTTTACGCCAAAGCGTTCCATTAGCCTGTCTTTGATGGCTTCTACAGTCCTGGAACTAATATCCATTTTTTGGGCTATTTCTGTAGCCGTAAACTCCATGCATACAAGCGTTAGCACTTCTTTTTCACGGTCTGTAATAACAATTTCTTTGGTAAGGGATGGAAGGTATTTTTGCTTGCTGTAATTTTTTTTGATCAATACTTTATTAACGAAAGGGTTGAGGTAAAAGCCGGTACGCATTACTTCATTGATGGCTTTTTTAATTTCTTCCGGATCAGTACTTTTTAATAAGTAACCAGCAGCGCCGCAATCCATCAAATGGCCAACAAAACGTTCATCTTCATACATTGTTAGGATGATGACCCTTATTTTCGGAAAGTCTTTTGTAATTTGTTTAGTGGTATCAATACCATCTTTAATAGGCATTTTCAAATCGCATAAAATTACATCAGGCATAAAATCAGGTATTTTAGCTAAAAGGTCTTCACCATTTTCAGCTTCCATAATAAATTCAATCTCTGTGTAAGGCCGCATGGAAAGGATTACTCCCCTACGGAAAATTTTATGATCATCTGCTATTGCAACTTTTATAAGATTCATAAAAACTTTGGGTTAAAGCAAAAATAGTAAAAGAATTGCGTAATAATTTGCAACTTTTTTTAAAAACTATTAGGTTGCTTATTAAAAAGCTGCATATAAATTCACAAGTATTGGTCAATAAGTAGAAGCTTTTGGAATTTCTAAAGTTACTTTATAATATGTATGGCTGGGGTCAATCTCAAAAAAAATGCGTCCATTTAAAACCTTAATACGGCTGGCTATATTCTTTAACCCTAAACCAGTAGATACATGGTTTAGCCTGTCAAACTCAGTCTGTACAATTCCTTGCCCATCATGGTGCAGCCTGAAATAGCTATGTGTTGCGTTGGCATTTTGCGTAAGGTGTATAAAACCGGCACTGCTATGTTTAATAATATTATTTACAAGTTCTTGCATTATGCGGAATATCAGGAGTTCCTGTTCAATTTTTAAGCGGGTACGATAGTCGTGAAACCGTACGCTGGCATTTAATGTGCCACTGCCATTTATTTTTTGGAACAAATCGCTCATGGCACTTTCCAGCCCAAAGTTTTTTAAGGTGGGCGGCATCATGCTGTGGCTGATATTCCTTATTAGCTGTATGGCATCATCAATTATTTGTTTGGCGCTAAATATAGATTGTAGCTGTGCTGCTGGTTCTTGCCTTATTAAATTTTCATTAAGGTAAAGCCGAGCTGTCGCGAGCAAAGGGCCAACATCGTCATGCAAATCCGCTGCAATACGGTTACGTTCTTCTTCCTGAAATTTGATGGATGCATTTAGCAGTATCTGTTGCTTTTCATCTTCCATCTTTTTTAACTGGTCGTTAAAGCGGATAACTTTTCTTTGATGAAATATTACAAAGAATACTATACCAAGGGTAAGGCTTAGCATTGCCAATATGCCAAACAGCATGATGTAATTAAACCCTGTTGTAGTAGCAGATACTTGTAAAAAAATCATTTTAAGGTTAAAAATTAGTGTTGGTTATAAGTTTGTAAAATCATCAAAAGCTAAGTTGACAGGTATTGTATCGCTATCTATTTTTAAAGTATTATTATTATTTACTATAACGCCAATACATAGTAATATATTCTTTACAATGGTCATAGTGCTATAAATCAATGTGTATTGCATTTCAAAATTAGGCTCGTGCTCCATTGACTTAGTAAATAGGAATAAGAAAAAGTTACCAGAAAAATAAATTAAAAATGCCACTGATATCCAAAAACTAGACAGTTGAAAAAGAGGTACCTTAAAACTGTTTTGCATTACATCGTAAAAATAATAAAGTATAAAAAATGTAAAAAAAAGACATTCTACCACCAGCGGCATAAAATCAAATTCTTTATGCAAGTTTTGTGTATAATTATAAAAGCAAAAAGCTATAAAAATAATTGTAGAAAAAATAAGCGTGTACTTTATTTTAGTACTTTTAAATAAAATGTTGTAGAAGATGCAGATTAAGGAAAATTCAATAATTAAAAATAATCTTATTAAAATTAGGTGTAATTCAAAAGATTTTAAATACCATAATGCCACTAAAGATAAACTGAGGAACGAAAACGCAATGATGGCGTAAACAAAAAAAACCTTTAACAATTTTGTATGCAGTTTTTTAAAAAAAACAATACAAAATATTAAAGGGATAATTTCTGTGAACGATGTAATATTTGTTAATAAATGTTTAATCGCAGTTAGTTTTTATCAAATATAACTAAGTAACTATCAAAATAAAAAATTTATTAGTAAACACACCAAAAAATGTTAAATGGCTTATGCCAACAGTTTTTGTTTTAGTCAACAAGATAAAAATTAGACAAGTCTAATGTTTCTATTAAACGTGGTCTTCCGCTAAGTAAGCTTCCGTACATGGTGTTAGATTTAAAGGTTTTAAAAAGATTTTTTTGAAGAGTTAGTCAACAAGATAGAAATTGGACAAGTCCAAAGTTTCTATCAAACGTGGCCTTCCGATAAGTAAGCTTCCGTACATGGTGTTAGATTTAAAGGTTTTTGAAAAAGTTTTTTTTGTAGAGTTAATCAATAAGATAAAAATTGGACAAGTCCAACATATCAATCAATTTCGGCTTTGGCCTTCCGATAAGTAAGCTTCCGTACATAATGATTTAATTTTAAGGTTTAAAAATTTGTTTCGTATTGTAAACTTGCATATTAAAATAACTACAACCAATAGGCCAGTTTATTAAAATGAAAGTGTATTTTAGCTGAAACTCAATATGCATAAGCCTCTTCTGTAAAAATACGTAGTAAAAAAATATTAAAAGTTAGGTAAATGTACTATTATTATATAGTAAAAATACTATGTAGTTTTATGTTAATATTACTAAAGTATTATTACGTTAATAGAAAATAGGTGCTTAAATTTTTGGGTAATAGGTATTTTAAATTTTAAAACTTTAAATTTTAAAATTTTATAACAGCAAATTTGCTGTCAATGTGTTAATGAAGCATTACTGCAAAAAATTTACAAGTTTTATAGCTATTAAAGAAAGTACCTGTTAATTATCGAAGAAAATGTAGTAAAAAAGCAGCTTGACTGTTTCTGCCAGGCAGTTTTTATATAAAATAAATATTTTCTTTTTTATTTAAAATTTTTAAAAGAAAATGGTATATATACTATTAATTAATAATCAATTAAAAACTTCAATATTTATCTAAGTATATGTACTCAGTACGGGTACGCAATATTTTATATTAATTTTCGTTTTGCGCATAACGAATTGCAATTTTTATAATAGCTAGTTTTTTTTATTGGTAAATTGAACTTTTAGATAAAACATTTGAATATAATTTAACACAAACACCTAATTTTAAAAGATAAAGCAACATAACCAAAAGTATCATGCCTATCTCTACCGATAACTTAATTAAAATTGCTATTGCTGATGATCACAAAATTTTTAGAGATGGAATTAAGATGGCGCTTTCAGGAAAAGAAAACCTAAAGATGCTTTGGGAAGCTGAAGATGGCAAAGACATGATGCACAAAATTGCTATTAAAAAACCTGAAGTATTATTGATGGATATCCGCATGCCTGAAATAGATGGTATTAACGGCATAGAAATGATTAGGAAGGAATACGAAGGGATAAAAATAATCGTGCTTACAATGTACGATGATCAGCAAATGATCAGTAAAATGATGGAAATGGGCGCCAACGCCTACCTCACTAAAACAACAGACCCAGAAGAAATATATGAAGCTATCCTTACATGCATGAATGAAGATTTTTACTTTAACGACCTTGTAAACAGGGCGGTAATGGGTAAACTAATGCAGAAAAAAAGTGTACGGCAGCACTATGGGGCTAATACCGCCATTCATTTTAATGAAAAGGAAATTAAAATTTTACAACTGCTCGCAGAGGATAAAACAACTGAAGAAATTTCAAAAACAATATTTTTAAGTCCACGCACAATAGAAACTATTCGGCAGAATATGAAGATTAAAGTAAATGCTAAAACTATCGGTGGTTTAATAATGTATGGGATGCGCAATAAGCTTATTGAGTAATATTTGATAACAATCTACTTTACGGTACCTTAATATAAATCAATGCCGTTAAGTTAAGACCTTTCCTCTCCTTTGGAGAGGGTTAGGATGAGGTAAAGACAAACATATAGATCCTTAACTTAACGGCATTGTAATATAAATATATAATTTGTTAGTTTACTTTTTCTTCTATTTGTAAAAATGCTAAAATTATAATTGCTTTACAGACTACCTGTAAAGCATTACTTTAAAATTTGTTTGCATATATAATTTATTTTTACTAAGTATCTATACAAATAAATTTAAAATGTAAATTGCCTTTTAAAATATTACCTAATTTCTTTTGATGTATTTAAATAATTTGCATCATATTGCAGTGCCGTATGAACTTTCAGTTAAATTGTCCATAAATTAATAAATTATATCAATTGGAACCCATAAAAGTATTAATAGCTGATGATCATGTATTATATAGGGCTGGCGTAAAAACTGCTTTAAGTTCAAAAGATGACGTAAAGGTAATTGCAGAAGCAGATAATGGCATGCATTTGCTCAATATGCTTAAAATTATTCAACCAGATGTAATATTGCTGGATATCCAGATGCCGATAATGGATGGTATTACCGCATTACCGGAAATAAAAAGAAATTGGCCTGATATAAAAGTGATCATGCTCACCATGTTGGAAGACCATAGCATGATAACGAAATTAATGGAATTGGGCGCTAACAGCTATCTTAGTAAAACAAGCGATATTGAAGTTATTTACGAAGCCATAGTAACCTGCTTTGAACAAGATTACTTTTTTAACGCACTTACCAATAAAGCATTACTAACTAACCTAAAGCAACGCAACCAGCTTACCCCACAAAAATTAGTGCAGCAAGAAGCTCACTTAAATGATAAGGAAATGCTGATTCTGAAATTGATGTGCCAGGAAAAAACAACTAAA
>JANXVN010000316.1 GCA_025351645.1 Ferruginibacter sp. | reverse complement strand
AAAATTACAATCAATTAAATTATACAACGATGAACGCTATTAATCTGATTTACCCTATGCAATCTGACATACATTATACCGCAATGATTTTTCCGGATGGGCAGCCGCACATAAAAATTGATGTGGAAAGTGCTGAAAAGCTAAACAAGCAAAAGCCACTTCAAATTATTTCAAGAATAGCAAATGCCAATGATTTGCTGCTGCTGTTATTTGTAAAAAATACGCTGGACTATATGGAATTTGAGCAAGTGTCCTTAAACGTTTCTTACCTATTGGCGGCACGCATGGATAGGGTAATGATGGATGGAGAACCTTTTACACTAAAAGTAATTGCTGCTATTTTAAACCAGGCTAATTTTAAAAAGATACGCATATTCGATCCGCACTCTGAAGTAGCTACTGCATTAATTGAACGCAGCTACACAACGATAAACCACTTGTATGTAAAAGATTGTTTGGCAGATTATTTTACTAACAATGAGCAGGCTGCATTTTGCCTCGTATCGCCCGATGGCGGTGCTTTAAAAAAGATACATAAATTAGCCCAGCAACTAAATATTGAAGATGTAGTGGAGTGCATGAAAGAAAGGGATGTAAAAACCGGGCAGCTAACCAACTTTAAAGTATTCAGCGAAAACCTTCAAGGCAAAACTTGTTTTATAATAGACGATATCTGCGATGGCGGCGGCACTTTTATTGGCACTGCCGCAGCTTTAAAAAACTTAGGTGCTAAAAAAATAGTGCTGGTGGTAAGCCATGGTATTTTTAGCAGGGGCAACCAATTACAACATGTAGATGAGATTTATACCACGGATTCTTATAAAGAATTTACAACGGTTACTGAAAATTTTACTGTTTTCCCCGTAAGCAAATATCTTGTAGTGAACGATTAGGTTTGGCCGAAGATTCGCAGATTAAGCCTTCTATAATCTGCGAATTTGCAGCAATAAAATATTATTACCCCTTCATTGTTTCCAACTCTTTTTGTAACCTAAACATTTCATCCCTTAACCTGGCGGCCTCCATAAAATCCATGTCACGGGCAGCTTTTTCCATTTCTTTTTTAATTTTTGAGATTGATTTTTCCATCTGTGGAATGGTTTTATACACTTCCTGGTCTTCTGCGGCAACGCTTACAATATCTTCTGAAGCGCCTACTGAGTAAGGGTTTGATGGGTCGTACCCTTTTACATCCAGTACAGACCCTTGGGCAAATATCTGTTCCGTGCTTTTAACGATGGTCATCGGTGTAATGCCATGTTCAATATTGTAGGCAATTTGTTTTTCTCTCCTGCGGCCGGTTTCATCAATGGTTTTTTGCATGCTTTCGGTCATCTTATCAGCATAAAAAATTACCAGCCCGTCCACGTTACGGGCAGCCCTTCCGGCGGTTTGCGTAAGGCTTCTTTCGTTGCGTAAAAAACCTTCTTTATCCGCATCAAGAATAGCAACTAGCGACACTTCCGGCAAATCCAAGCCTTCTCTTAGCAAGTTTACCCCTACCAGTACATCGATGATGCCTAAGCGTAATTCCCGTAAAATTTCTATCCTGTCCAGCGTGTGTACTTCGCTATGTATATACTTGCTTTTTATGTTAATGCGGTGAAGGTATTTGTCCATTTCCTCTGCCATACGCTTGGTAAGCGTAGTCACTAACACACGGTCGCCTTTGGTAATGCGTTTATCAATTTCATCCAGCAGGTCATCTATCTGGTTAATAGATGGGCGCACTTCAATTGGCGGATCGAGTAAGCCTGTTGGGCGCACAACTTGTTCTACCACTACGCCACCCGTTTTTTCCAATTCAAAATCTCCAGGCGTAGCAGATACGAAAATGGTTTGGTTAGTCATGTTTTCAAATTCATGAAAATTAAGCGGGCGGTTATCTAATGCGCTTGGTAGCCTAAAACCATAATCAACCAAGATTAATTTACGGCTCCTATCGCCACCGTACATGCCACTCACCTGCGGTATGGTCTGGTGGCTTTCATCAATAATGCAAATAAAATCACTAGGGAAATAATCTAATAAACAGAACGGTCTTGCACCCGGGCTGCGGCGGTCGAAAAATCTGGAATAGTTTTCAATGCCATTGCAATAGCCCAGTTCGCGTATCATTTCTAAATCGTAATTCACTCTTTCATCAAGCCGCTGTGCTTCTATAAATTTACCGCTGCTTTTAAAATATTCTACCTGTGCGGCGGTTTCATCCTGTATTTCATAAATTACCTGCTGCATAATATCTTTAGGCGCTAAATATAGGTTTGCCGGAAAGATGGCTGCATTGTCTACCAAGCTAATGCGCTTACTGCTGCTAAGCTCCAGCGTTTCGATGGTTTCAATTTCATCGCCAAAAAAAGTAATGCGGTAACCAAAATCAACATACGGCAAATTAATGTCTACCGTGTCGCCATTTACCCTGAACGTGCCTCTAGTAAAATCGCCTTGAGAGCGGCTGTACAAGCTATTTACCAGAGAATGCAAAAAGCCCTGGCGGCTAATTACCTGCCCTTGTTGTATGCGCACAATGCCATTGGCAAACTCCGTAGGGTTGCCCATGCCGTAAATGCAGCTTACGCTGGCTACAACAATAATATCTCGCCTGCCACTTAATAATTGGGCCGTTGCCTGCAGGCGCAGCTTGTCTAATTCTTCGTTGATGCTGAGATCTTTTTCAATGTAGGTATTGCTTACCGGCATGTAGGCTTCTGGCTGGTAATAATCGTAATAACTAACAAAATAGCCCACTGCATTATCTGGAAAAAATTGCTTGAACTCGCCATACAACTGAGCCACCAGTGTTTTATTATGTGTTAGTACCAGCACCGGGCGCTGAACGTTTTGAATTACATTGGCAATGGTGTACGTTTTGCCGCTGCCGGTAACGCCCAGCAAAGTTTGGTACCGTTCGCCCTCCATAATGCCTTCGGTTAATTTTCTAATAGCATCGGGCTGATCGCCGGCGGGCGAGTAAGGTGATTGAAGATTGAAAGCCATAATTATTTTACTAACAATAAATGTAACAAGAAAGTTTGGGTAATGATAGGGTAGCTAAATTTTATTAGCTGTTGAACCATTTATTTTTTGGTAAAGAATTGGTATTTTTCACCATCATTTTTTCCATGGCTTTTTTGCGTATAAACCAGGCGATGGTAAATGAAGGGATGATATCAGTAAAGGGCAATATTTCTTCTAAAAAATCCAGTACGCCACCAATTAAACCTAGCCTGCCGCCAAATATTTTAAAAAACACATACCCAGATATAGGTGCCCAAACAATATCTGTAAATTCGCCCATGCCTGGGAAAAAATAACTCGACATGCCGATAAGGTCCATTAAAATACAAAGGCCAATATTAGGGAGGAACAATTTTTCTTCAGTTTTAGCCATTACATAACAATTTATTTTCTTCCGCATCAATTCTCCTGCCATTAAAGCAGGTGCAGGTATTTTTATACATATTCATTAGCTAAACTATCATCGTTTAAAATAATGGCTAAAATATAGGGTTCATTTTATGCTTTGGCAGGGCACTATTAGGAGCAAGTTAATTTTTTTAATGAAGTGCTATTTATAAATTGCTAATCTAAATAAACCGTTGCCAAAACAAAAGTCGGTAGCAAGTTTAGGAGGTGTGCCAAATAGGTATGACGTACAAGAGGGCGATGCAAGAATGTCCACCATGGCTGCTGTATTGGCCCGGACCAACAAAAAGTTCCTTAAATATTAAATTTTGTTAATTGTATGCTGTTGTATTAAGCTTGTTGTAATGAAACCCAACATTTAACCTTGCGGTACGGCTGAATTTGCTTACTTTTGCACATTCAAAAAACAGCTACCATTTTTTTAGGATAGGCGTAACCTTATAGTTTGGCTACGGGCTAATAAAAGTAGCGAAAAGCTAAGTAATAATGAATATAAGAAACATCGCCATCATTGCGCACGTAGATCATGGCAAGACTACATTGGTTGACAAAATACTGCATAGCACGAACATTTTTCGTGATAACCAGGAAACCGGTGAGTTAATTATGGATAGTAATGACCTCGAAAAGGAACGCGGTATCACTATTTTTAGTAAAAACGTATCTGTAACCTACAAAGGCGTTAAGATAAACGTTATCGATACTCCGGGCCATGCTGATTTTGGCGGTGAGGTTGAACGTGTTTTAAAAATGGCCGATGGTGTGGTTTTATTGGTTGATGCTTTTGAAGGGCCAATGCCACAGACACGTTTTGTATTGCAGAAAGCCTTGCAGTTAGGCTTGCGCCCAATTGTTGTTATTAATAAAGTGGATAAGCCAAACTGCCGCCCTGATGAAGTTCATGATGCGGTTTTTGAATTATTTTTTAACCTAGATGCAACAGAAGAACAGCTTGATTTTGCCACCATTTACGGTAGCAGCAAACAAGGCTGGATGAACACTAGCTTAACACCTACAGATAATATTTTTCCTCTTTTAGATACTATTTTAGAAAAAGTACCTGAACCAAATGTTACTGAAGGAAACTTGCAATTGCAGATTACTTCTTTAGATTATTCTTCTTTTTTAGGCAGGATAGCTGTAGGCAGGATAGCAAGAGGCACTATTAAAGAAAACCAGCCGGTTAATTTAATGAAGACTGACGGTACTATTGTTAGGAGCCGCGTTAAAGAACTATATGTTTTTGAAGGCCTTGGCAAAATGAAAGTTACTGAAGTTAGCGCTGGCGATATTTGTGCAGTAGTTGGTATTGAAGGCTTTAATATTGGCGAAACAATTGCTGATTTTGAAAATCCGGAAGCATTGCCAATTACCATGATTGATGAGCCAACGATGAACATGCAGTTTAGTATTAATAACTCCCCTTTCTTTGGCCGTGACGGTAAGTTTGTTACCAGCCGCCATTTAAGGGACAGGCTTGAAAAAGAACTGGAAAAGAATTTGGCGCTTCGTGTTAAGCCAACTGAAAGTGCCGATAGCTTTATGGTATATGGCCGTGGTATTTTGCATTTAAGCGTATTGATTGAAACCATGCGCAGGGAAGGATACGAATTGACAGTTGGCCAGCCACAAGTACTTACAAAAGAAATTGATGGCAAAAGGCATGAACCGTATGAAGTACTGGTAGTTGATGTACCATCTGAATATAGCGGTAAAGTTATTGACCTTGTTACACAACGCAAAGGCGAAATGCTGATAATGGAAAGCAAAGGCGAAATGCAGCATTTAGAGTTTGATATACCTTCAAGAGGCTTATTAGGCTTGCGTTCTCAGATGTTGACCAACACTGCGGGCGAAGCTGTTATGGCTCATCGCTTTAACGAATACAAACCATGGAAAGGCCCTATCCCGGGAAGGAACAATGGTGTAATGCTGGCTAAAAATGCTGGTTTCCCTACTGGTTATTCTATTGATAAATTACAAGACCGTGGTTCTTTCTTTATAGATACTACGGATGAAATTTACATTGGGCAGGTAATAGGCGAAAGCACTAAACCAGGCGACCTTGTAGTAAATGTGGTAGAAAAGAAGCAGCTTACAAACATGCGTGCAAGTGGTACAGATGATTCAGTGCGTGTAATACCAAAAAGGCAGTTTACTTTGGAAGAATGTATGGAATACATACAGCAAGACGAGTGTATAGAAGTAACGCCAAAAAATATCCGTATGCGTAAAGTTATTTTGGATGAAGATGAAAGAAAACGTGTTTCTAAATCGATGAAGACAGAAGCTGTATAAGCTTTGAAGTTATATTTTTGTGAATCCCTCAATACTATATTGGGGGATTTTTTTGTGGTGTGGTTGCCACGATTCGATTTACCAGTTTACATACATAGTGCATTAGGATAATACAGTACTATTTAAAAGATGCAATGAAAAAATTGGATTTAAATAAGAACGTAAAAGAGGCTTCAACGTATTATCGAACTCTTAAAAAGGATATTCAAATAACGGATTAAAATTCAGTCATCAAAATAAAATTTACATCAGCTTTCCAGAGATTATTTCGATGGAATATTTATATCAATAATAAATGAAGTAGTGAAACTAATAGCTAAACATTTTAAAACAAAAAACCCGTAAAGGCAATACCAGTACGGGTTTAATTTAATTGAAGTGCTGTAGGGGGAGGGATCGAACCTCCACGGAGCAGTTAGTTGTAACACAAAGTTGAGTGGTCGACCCTGGTCGAATTAATATTGCTATTAAAACGGCTCTATGTTATATTTATCCTGTTATCTCCACCCCCGAGACAAGAGGGCATGTCTGCCAAAGATTTCATCACCCCACAATTTTTAAGAACTTTTAGAATGCAAATATAGGAAAAAATGGCATTCTATTGAATATATTTTACCATTTATTTTATAAATTTAAATATTATTCAATATAATATGCATATATTTGAATAATTACTAAAACTCCATAAGGAAATGGCCGCCAAATTTAATCTTGACAAACTCGATTTGCAAATCATTCATGAAATGATGGAAACTGCAGAGATTTCTTATGCCGAATTGGGTAAAAAATTATTTGTAAGTGGTGGTACTATCCATGTGCGTATAAAAAAGCTACAAGAATTTGGCATAGTTAAAGGTACAAAATTAAATGTTGACATAAAACAATTAGGATATGATATTACTGCCTTTGTAGGGATCTATCTGGAAAAAAGCTCTTTATACGATAATGTTGCTGCAGAACTGATGAACATTCCCGAAATTGTGAGGCTTAATTACATTACGGGCAACTATAGTATGTTTATCGAAATTGTCTGTAAAGATATAACTGAGCTACGCTATGTACTGCATGATGCCCTGCAAAAAATAAAGGGCATCGACCGTACAGAAACTTTTATCTCTTTAGAAGAGGGTTTTAACAGAAATGTACAAGTAGCGCCTCTTGAAGAAAATAATAGTATTTAACCTGTGCTTTTTACATCTACTGCATCTCTTAACCCATTGCCTAATAAATTAAAAGCTAAAACCAACAACATTATTGCAAAGCCGGGCACTAAAGCCAGCATTGCATGGTGGGTAATAATAAAATTATAATTCTCTTTAATCATAAGCCCCCAGCTTGGTTGTGGCGGCTGTACGCCAATGCCTAAAAAGCTTAAGCCAGCTTCAATAATAATAGCCGTAGCAAAGTTACTGGCGGCTATAACCAACACTGGGCCAAGTATGTTTGGCAATATATGCTTAACAATTATCCTGCTATTACTAAAGCCCAATACTTTTGCAGCTTGTACATATTCTAACTCCTTTATGCCCATTACTTGTCCCCGGATTAACCTGGCCACGCTTACCCATAAAGTAAGCCCTACAGCAATAAAAATTTGCCAAAAACCCTTGCCTAACGCCATTGTTATAGCAAATACCAACAACAAGGTAGGTATGCTCCAGGTAACGTTTATAAGCCATACTATACATTCGTCTACCCAGCCACGGTAGTAGCCTGCTACTGCGCCTAATGTAATGCCTACCGTTAGTGAAATCAGTACCGCAATCAAGCCTACTGCAAGGCTTACCCTTGTACCAATTATAAGCCTGCTTAATATATCCCGCCCAAATTTATCTGTGCCTAAATAATACTTTTTTATAGTGATGTTTTTCGCAAGCAGTTTTGCAGGCTCATTATCGGTAAGCTGGTTGATAGAAAATTTTTGCACAATGCTGGTATCTTCATCAACATATTTATTTACCAGGATTGAATCTTTTTTAATACTGTAGTTACTGATAGGCAGGTAACGGTAACCTGCCCCCTCTCCATTTAATAACATGTTAAACCAACCAGTATTACTATTTTTTTTATCGGGTATCTTTAAAAATAATTGACTGTAACCAGGTTCTTTAGCCTGAATTTCTACCGTTTGTAAATCTGCATTGGGCGAAGCATCCGGAGCAATAAGGTAGCCAAATATTGAAACAAGGATAGCGGACGCAATTATCATTAAGCCAATCATAGCCCCTTTATTTTTTTTGAGGCGGTGCCAGGCTTGTGCCTTAAATGAAAAAGATTGTACTGATTTAAATTGCTTCATCAATTCAAATTTATCAAATAATTGCTGATTATTTTACTTTTCTATCCTTCCATTGGTAACTGCCAAATTTACCAAGCCAGCCTGCGATAACCGTGTATAAAATATGAAAAGGCTGCGCAACAGGGAACCACCACAAAATATTTTTTTTGCCAAAAAAATCAGCCAAAGGATATAGAAAATACAACTCTACAATTGTTTTTAAAAAAAGTAATAAAAGCCAGTAATAAAATAGCGGTGCCTGATAAAAAAAAATGGTAAAAACGGAATGGGCAAACAATGCTATAACCGGCAGCAGCAAAAGAAACAGATTGAAAAAATATACCAGCATCAACACAGGCAATATCCTTTTATCATTGTACTTATCTGCCTTGCTTGCCCAGCGGATGCGCTGATTAAAAAAACTTTTCCAATTAAGCATTGGCTGTGTTAGTACGATGGTGTCTTTGCTTTTTAAAAACAATACTCTTTCAGGGTAACGTTTAAATATTTTATGCATCAGTAGCATATCATCCCCGCTGGCTATAGTGTCTATGCCTTTAAAGCCACCAACTTCTATAAATGCTTTTTTCTCGTAAGCAAGGTTGGCGCCATTGCACATGCTGTGTAATTTTTTGTGGACAGAAGCTCCTGTTATACCCTGCAAAGTCATAAAATCAAGCGATTGAAATATCGATAAAAAGCTATTGCCGTTGTTAATAGCTACTGGTGCAGCGATAAAAGCAGGCCTGTACGTTTTGTAAAATTCGGCAATTGTTTGCAGCCAATTTTTATTCATAAAACAATCCGCATCTGTAGTTACAATTAAGTTGCCGCTTGATGCTGCAATAGCTACTTCAATAGCCTTTTTCTTATAAGAATTTATAGTATCCGTTACATGGTCTTTTAAAAAAATACAGCGTATATTCTGTTGGTGGAAAGATTGTACAATGGCTGCTGTTTTATCTGTAGAATGGTCATCAACAACAATTACTTCCAATAAGCCCGCTGGGTATGTTTGCCCTATAATGGCTTGTAAACAAGTTGCAATATTTTCTTCTTCATCCCTTGCGGGGATGATGATGGTGATTTTTATACTTTCT
>JANXVN010000306.1 GCA_025351645.1 Ferruginibacter sp. | reverse complement strand
CTTTCAAAAGAACTAGCAGGCAGCGAGTTATTTGGCCATATTAAAGGTGCCTTTACAGGTGCTATCAGTGACAAGGAAGGTCATTTTGAATTAGCCAATGGGGGCACTTTATTTCTGGATGAGGTAGCTAATTTATCATCTGAAATACAAGCTTCTTTATTGAGGGTTATACAGGAAAGAAAGTTTAAAAGGATTGGTGGTACTAAAGAAATGGAAGTTGATGTGCGGATAATTGTTGCTACCAACGAAAACTTACAAGACGCATACAGGAACGGAAAATTTAGGGAGGACTTATACCATCGCTTTAACGAATTTTCCATCGATTTGCCACCGTTGAGGGACCGTAGTGAGGATATTCCATTATTTGCAGATTTCTTTTTACAAAAAACTAATAAAGAACTTGATAAACAAGTTGAAGGCTTTGAAGATGAAGTGATGAAAATGTTCATTCAATATTCTTGGCCAGGAAATTTAAGGGAATTCAGGAACGTAATAAGAAGGTCAGTTTTATTGACTAATAACGGTAAAATTTCTTCTGCAACTTTACCTATAGAAATAACGGGGTTTATAAGCCAGAAAAATGTAGCTACCTATACGCCAGAAATAGAAACAGCAAAGCCAAGTTCGGTATTTTTAAAAGATACAGCTTCCCGTGCGGAATATGAAGCTATTATGCAGGTATTAAAAGAAGTAAATTTTAATAAGACGAAGGCTGCGGAATTATTAAATATCGATCGTAAGACTTTATACAATAAAATTAAAAGCTTTGAAGACGCCCAATAACTTTTAAAGTTTTGGGTGTTTATCGTCTTCGGTTTCTGATGTTGAAAAAGCGGATCCAATACTATGCATCAGGCTTGATAATGGTCCTTCCATTTTATTGGTATTATCATCTATAGTTGTGTCATTCAATGTTTCACCCATGTGCAGCTCAGGCTCCAGGTATGGCAAAATATTATTAACCTGATTAGAGAAGAATGTTTTTACATCTTTAATGGTTGCACCAGAGGGCAAATTTTCATTGGCTACTTTGATGGCCTCATCGGCAATATCATCCATTTTTTCAAATGATTCTATTCTGGGCCTATTAGCGTAAGCAGCTATTTTTTCTATCACTTCCTGCTTGGTATCATCAAATATCTTTGATACCCAGTTCGTAGAATAATCTCTACGTAAAATTTCTGTTGCTCCTTCATCAGTAGCACTATATTTATATAAGCTAACCAATACAGCCGGTATTGCTGCCTGACTAAATTTTGTTTCACCTATTTCAGTACTTGTATCTGTTTGATTATGAATATTTGGGTCAATTTTTTTAAGGGGAGGATAATTCAGGTTTTCCTGCACTTTTTCTAAAAGATTAATAGCCATGTTTGTAAAATTTAGATTAGTTAGTACAAGCATAGTTTACAAAACCATGCCAATAAAAAATCGTTTTATGTCAACATGTAGCTTACTGAAAAATCATCCTTTACCTTTTTGTTTGTGCCTTTAAGCCAACTACTATTAATGAAAAGAATAAGGTATCAAGTTGAGGAAGAGTGCGGTATAGGTATGCCTTAAAAGTAAGTGACATCCGTCCGGCTACCATTCGGACGGGCAACAATGATTACCATTGCTGCTGTATTTGTACGGACAGTAATTTTATGACTGGCTTATAATAAAATGTAAAATAATAAGCCAGGATTGTAGTAAAGAAAATAGCTTAGTAAACAAAACACAAGCAATTTTATTTTACATTTTATTTTTTATTAGAGAAAAGCCATGCCATCAATCCCGGCTCTGCAAAAGCATTGTCCCAGCTATTGTGATTAGCATCAGGATATAAAGTGAATTTTACAGGGATGTTATTTTGCTGTAAGGCCTTCACCATTATTTCACAATATTTAGGGTCTACCGTATCATCTTTAGCACCATGGAATATCCACCAGTTGGCATTTTTTAATTTGGGTGCAATAGCGCTATCAGCACCGCCGCAAATTACAAAAGCCGCTACAAATAATTTAGGTTCCCTTCTTACAATATCAAAGGTACCCATGCCGCCCATTGATAGGCCGCCAACATATACCTGCCGCTTGGTTATTGGATATTGGGCAATTAAATATTTAACTAGTTTTTTAAGCAGCCGCATAGGTGGAGTGGGCTTACCTTCTGCCTTAAAAATAAATTCTCTTTTGCCGGTTGAATCCTTGCTTACAGTAACATCTGCCCATGTATCCTGCGCCGGGCATTGTGGAAAAACGATGATTGCAGGGTAAGCTTTTCTTATGCTGTCCCTTAAAAATAATTCGCCGCCGTGTGCCAGTTGAGCTGTATTATCACTGCCACGTTCGCCTGAGCCATGAAGGAACAATACCATGGGGTACATTTTACCGGGGTCGTAATTTTCGGGCAATAATAACCGGTAGCGTAAAGTATCCCCTTTGTTGATGAACATGCGTTTTTCGTAAAGGCTAAAGTCCTGTGCCAGCAAAGCGTGGCCCATTAACAATACCAGCAGTGCTAATAAGGTTTTCTTCATCATGGCAAGTATTTTATAATATAAGCTTAAAGTTAGCTTCTTTTACGTCTTTGCTGTTAGTTCCAATAAAAATTTTGTAATCGCCTGGTTCTGCAGCAAACTTTAAATCGCTGTTATAAAATTTAAGGTCGTTGCTTGTGATAGTAAAAGTAATTTTTTTAGATTCGCCCGCCTTTAACTCCACTTTTTGAAAACCCTTCAACTCCTTTACAGGCCTGGTTATAGAACCTACCATTTGCCTGGTGTACAATTGCACTACTTCTTTGCCTGTAGTTGTACCGGTATTAGTTAAGGTAACGGTAGCGGTTAGTGGCTGATTGCTTTTTATACTGTTGGTGCTTAACGTAACGCTGCTATAACTAAAAGTAGTATAGCTTAAGCCATAACCGAATGGATATAACGGATCGTTAGAAACATCTAAATAATTAGAACGGAATTTTTGGAACCATTGCCCTTCGCCAAGCGGGCGCCCAGTATTTTTATGGTTATAATAAAGTGGCACCTGCCCAACATTTTGCGGAAAAGTGGCACTCAATTTTCCTGATGGGCTTACATCGCCAAACAATACATCAGCAATGGCATCGCCTGCTTCTGTGCCGCCGAACCATACATTTAATATGGCGGGCACATAATCCTTTTCCCATTTCAAGGTCATTGGCCTGCCGGCGAATAATACCAGTACAACTGGCTTGCCCGTTTTTAATAGCGCCTTTAAAAGGTCTTGCTGAACCTTAGGTATGCCAATATCTGTGCGGCTTGCAGACTCACCGCTCATTTCTGCCGACTCACCTAAAGCTGCAACAATTACATCAGCCTGGCTGGCAATGTCCAATGCTTCTTTTAAAATATCTTCATTGCTGCGTGCATCCCTGTGCAGGGTTTTGCCAAATAGGGTAGCATGCTCTTCAAACAAACTATCTGCATCCAGGTTAGCGCCTTTAGCATACAATATTTTTGCATTGCCGCCTACTGCATTTTTTAAGCCTTGCAAAACAGAAATAGCTTTAGTAAAATCTGTGGCTACGCTCCAAGTGCCGGGCATGTTTTCTTTAGCATCTGCCAATGGCCCTATCAATGCAATGGTGCCCGTTTTTTTAATTGGTAATAATGCAGCAGTACCGCTAGCCATAGGAGCGTTTTTTAATAATACAAAACTTTCCGTTGCAATTTGCCTCGCAACTTTTCTGTTGGCCGGCGTAAAAATGTCTGTTGCAGCCCGTTGCTCATCGCAATATTTATAAGGGTTGGCAAACAACCCTAATTTATATTTTGCTTCCAATACTAACCTGCAAGCTTCATCAATTTGTTGCAGCGTTACTTTATTTTCTTTTAAAGATTTTGGCAAGGTGCTTAAAAATCCTTCGCCTACCATATCCATATCCACGCCTGCTTTTAACGCCAATGCACTCACATTTTGCAGGTCGCCCATGCCATGTTCTATCATTTCATTAATGCCGGTATAATCGGTTACCACAAAGCCTTTAAAGCCCCATTGTTTGCGCAATACGTCTGTCATTAAAAATTTATTGGCTGTAGCAGGTATGCCATCTACTTCGTTAAACGAAGCCATAATGCTTCCTGCGCCAGCCTCTACAGCTGCCTTATATGGTGGCAGGTATTCGTTGTACATACGCACACGGCTCATGTCGGTGGTGTTGTAATCACGCCCGGCCTCTGCAGCGCCGTATATGGCATAATGCTTTACGCAAGCCATGATAGATTTGCTATCAGACAAATTATTACCCTGGTACCCTTTAACCATAGCCTGAGCTATCTGCGAGCCGAGGTAAGCATCTTCGCCATTGCCTTCTGATATCCTTCCCCAGCGTGGGTCGCGGCTTATGTCTACCATTGGGCTAAACGTCCAGCAAATACCATCGGCACTTGCTTCGCTGGCTGCTATCCTGGCAGATTGTTCCACCAGTTTCATATCCCAGGTGCAGGACATGGCTAGCGGTATTGGGAATGTTGTCTGGTAACCATGGATGACATCCATGCCAAAAATCATCGGTATTTTTAACCGGCTTTCTTCTACGGCTATTTTTTGTACAGCCTTAATTTTCGCTACAGATTTTATATTGAACAGCCCGCCTACTTTGCCTTCGCGTATTTTTTTACTGATGTCTGAGTTGCCCGCCTGACCAGTAACTATATCCCCAGAGCCAGGAAGGTTTAGCTGCCCAACCTTTTCATCAAGCGTCATCCTTTTCATTAAGGCATCTATAAAAACTTTCATTTTTGCAGGGCCGGCAGTTTGGGCGTTGGCCTGCAACGAGAAAAAAATAAGTAAGCAGGCAAGAGCTTTAGTAAACAATTTCATATTGGCGTTTTTTAAAGTAAGCTGTAAGTTATCCAGTTTTTATTTAAGTAAGTAAGGTTCAATTATTTTTTGCCAGATAGCGTACCCTTTAGCGTTCATGTGCAGGTTATCTTCTATAAAAATATCCTTCATTACCGTTCCATCGGCATAGAACATGGCATGGTACACATCAATAAAGGCGGTTTGTTTTTGCTGGCTGAGGTACGATTTTATAAGCGAATTTGCCGCTACCATTGTGGGCCAAAACTTCTCCCGGCTTGGGCTTGGTTTTAAGGATACAAAAGCTACGGGTACCTGCGGCAGTTGTTTTCTTATCAATATAAATAATTGCTGAAAGCGTTCAAATACATTTTTAGCTGAAACGGTGTCACTGCTGGCCACATCGTTTTCGCCGCAATAAATTAATATTTGTTTTGGTTGATAAGGAAAGATAACATCATTTGCATACCGTATAACATCCGGCAAGGATGAACCGCCAAAACCCCTGTTAATAATTGGATACGAAGGAAAATAGGATTGTACATCCGTCCATTTAGTAAAGGAAGAACTGCCCACAAAAAGTATAGCATTTTTTGCAGGAAAGCTGGTACTATCCATTTTTTTAAAATGCCTGATATCGCTGGCAAACGGATTTTGTGCTTTTACTATTACAAAAGACAATAGTAAAAAACATAAGACGATCACGATTTTATTTTTCATTTTATGCTGCTTTTTTAATAGATAATTTTTGTGATAAGCCATTTTCATTAATGGCTTCGATGGTAAAATAATAAGGCTTTTGCTTATCCATTGTTTGTAACCAATACTCGTTATTATCGTGTACCATTATGCAAGTATACAATTTTTGGGGGTTGGTGCCATAGTAAATATTGTAAACGTAGGCATCATCTTTCGGTTTCCATTTTATATAGGCCCTGCGCTTATCTTTTTCGGTGCGCAGCACAATAAAATTTTGGACTGCCACTGGTTTTTCACCATGCCCGTTACCAAAAAAACGTAAGCCGCAGATTCGCAGATTAAATACATTTTTTACCGCAGATTCGCAGATTTGAAATACAATTTTTTACAGCGCATCCGCAGTTTAGGATGGATAAAATCTGCGAATCTGCGGCTAAAAAATATTATGTCAAAATAATTCGTTTGTGTTCTAAAGACTTTTCATGAAAATTTATTAGTAACCCTATTTCTAATTTTGATATCGCCAGGTAATTCATTACTTGTGCATAATGATCTTCTACAATTCCCTTTTTTGATTTTACTTCTAAAATAATATTACCGAATACTACAAAGTCTGCGTAAAACTTATGAGGCAATAACTCGCCTTTGTAATTAACGCTGTACTCTTTTTCCCGTTCATAAAAAATCCCTTATGCTTCAATTCCCATTCAAAAGCATCTTTATAAACTATCTCCGAAAAACCTTTTCCAAGAATACGATGTATTTCCATGGCTATGCCAATAATCTTATAAGTTGCTTCTTGCAAAGGGTATTCATCATTTGAAAATTGAGTATTCGTTTTTAATTTTTAAGGGCTGAAGGATTATATATTTATGCTGTATTTAATCTGTGGCAAAATAATCATTTAGTAACGGCGCTTTGAAACCCTAACTTTTTTAACCCGCCTTTTACTTCAGGGCAGCCCATAAAAAGGTTCCATAATAAGCCGCTCCGGTAATTTTCTATCATCACAACAATTGGGCCTTCATCAATGGCAAGGTTGCTTTGCGCATACCAGTTTTTTGTTTCGTTAAAAGCATCGGCAAAGCCATATTTACCCCATATTTTATTACCTAAATCATAATAAAAATGTCTGAGTGCTTTCATCGAATATTCGGGCGTGTAAGGGAATGCGCTTAATGCCGCGGTAGGCGAGATAGTACCTTCATCATTAGTAGGCGAATAAGCATTGTACCCGTTGTACGTATCACTTGCAGTTAGTCCCCAGCAGCTCTCGCCATAACCTTTAAAATCCTTCGGGTTATCAACACAATAAGCATGGTTGATTAAGGTGTGGTTAGTATTTTGTTCCCAATAATCTGCATACTCATCTTTTAAGCCATGGGGGTTTAAGCCCAAAAATGAATACTGAGAGAAGAATAATGGGCCACCATAATCAAAGCCTAATGGTAGTTTAAAATTATAAAACTTTTTGCCATTATTAAAGAAATTGCTTTGTGCCCAGCCCCGATGGTACACTGCCGCAGTTACCGGATAATGCTCGCCACTAGCAGCAAGCACATACATGATAAGGCACTCGTTATAGCCACGTACAGGAAAGTTCATTGCCCAGCCATTGTTGGGGCTCCAGTGCCAATACAGTACATCTTCTCCACCCTTTGTAAACCAGTTCCATTCTATGTCGTTCCATAGCCAGTTTATCTTTCCCCTTAATTCCGATTCTACATTATTGCTGCCTGTAAAGTATTGCCTGGCGCACAACAGGCCTTGAAATAAATAAGCCGTTTCTACTAAATCTGCCCCATCATCTTTACGGCTAAAAGGTATCGTTTTACCAGTAGCGCCATTGAGCCAATGCGCAAATACGCCATGGTAGCTATCAGCCTTTGATAAAAAATTAACCAGCTTTAATAATTGCTTTGCGGCAGTATCCCTGCCGATCCATTTGCGTTGTGTGGCCACAATGGTAGCCATTATGCCAAAGCCGGTACCTCCCGTTGTAACTACTTCTTCCCCATAATTATACGCTATGTTGCTGCGCTCCCTTGCCATGCCGCTAACGGGGTGGGCAAAATCCCAAAAGTATTTAAAGGTCTGTTGTTGCACAATATCCAATAAGGCACTATCTGTAAGGTTTGCCTGGCGGGAAATTGGTTTTGCAATGGCTGCTTTATTATTTTGGGCAACACCATCTGCAAATAGGCAAAGGGAAACTAAAAGGATGACGGCATACTTTTTCATACAATTACAATCGTTTAAATTTATAGGTAAGGAGCGGTAAAGCCAAGTGCTTTCATGCCATTTTTAATTTCTGGCGCGCTGGTAAATAAATTCCAAAGCAGGCCTGTACGGTAATTTTCTATCATGATAATTATTGGTCCCTGGTCTATTGCCAAAGTTGAATTAGCGAACCATACATCTTTTAGGCTAAAGGCATCATAAAACCCATAATCGCCCCACATTTTATCGCCCAATTTATAATAAAAAAACTTAAGTGCCGCCATAGATTCTGCGGGCGTATAGGGCAAAGAAGATATAGCTGCTGTTGGTGCAATTACGCCCACATCATTATCTGGCGCATTGGCATTATAACCTCCCTGGATATCGCTTGCGGTAAGCCCCCAGCAAAGGCTGCTGTAACCATACCATTGCTTAGGGTTGGCTTTGCAGTACTCGTAATTTATTTTTGTATGGTTTATTGTTTGTGTTTGATAATTGGCATACCCATCTTTTAAACCAACAGGATTTATACCTAAAAAAGAATAGTGCTCAAAAAATAACGGGCCACCCAAAGCAGGGCCTAGCGGTAACGGATAGCCGTAGTAAGTATTGTTATTTTGCATAGCGCCGTTTCTTGCCCAGCCACTATCGTAAACCGTTTTAGTAATAGCGCTGGTTAATGAAGAAGAAGCCATTACATAAGTTATCAAAGCTTCGTTCCAGCCACTAATGGGTGCATTTATTATGAAGCCACTATTGGCGCTCCAGTGCCAGTACAAAACATTTTGGTTGTTTTGCCTAAACCAGTTCCAATCCACGCCATTCCATAAAGCATTTATTTTATTTCGAAGATCGGTTTCTGTAGCATCGGCAGTATTAAAGTATTGCCTTGCAGTAATAAGGCCTTCCATTAAATAGGATGTTTCTACCAAATCGGCCCCATCATCATTTGTACTGAAGGGGATACTGGCGCCTGTTGCACCGTTAATCCAATGGGCGAAGGCTCCGTGATACCGGGTACAATTGCCTGTTAAAAAATTAGCGATCAGTAAAACTTTTGCAGCACCTTGCGCCCTTGTAACAAAATTTCGGTTAACTGCGGTTACAATGGCCATAATACCAAAGCCTGTACCACCTGTAGTTACCAGGTCGCCGCTGCTGTTCCTTTCTCTTGCCATGCCAGATACAGGGTGCCCAAAATCCCAAAAATATTTGAAGGTTTGTTGTTGTACTTTATCAAGCAACAAGCTATCACTGATGATGGGGAATTTATCGGAGGAATCAATTTGGGTGATAAAGGTTTTATTTAAAGCTTCTGCAAGTACACCGCCTGTAGCGGATTGTAGGGCAGTGCTAATTTTTACAGTATATTTTGTTAAGTACTTTAGAGGTATTGCAGGAATAATTACAAGCGTAGAATCATTGTTTTGAAAGCTTGCAGAAACCACTGCATTTACCCCAGTGGCATCTATTACAGATACAGATGCAGCAACAGTATTTTGTTTAACTGGCTGAGAGAAAATTACTTTTATGGGCGGTGAAATTTTAGTGCCATAAATAGTATTTTCAAAATTTACATTATCTAGCGAAATAGTTTTAATATTTATCGGTAAAACGGGGCTAGGCAATACTGGGGAAGGGGCATCTTTTTTACTGCACCCTGCAAGCAGTAGGCTAATTATAGCAGGCGTAATTATTTTAAATTTTATGTTCATTTTAGAGTGGCCAGGGGTTTTAAAAAAATTATTTCTTTGTTATTTCTTGCTAATAGAAGTATTTTTTGGCCGCCTGCAATTTTTATCCATTTCGCATCCCTTACTTCTCCATCTATTGCTGGCAAAAGGTCGTCGCTAGTAAAACTTTTTTTGGAAATATTATAATTAAAAAATGTGGGTTGCAGTGCATCATACCTACCCTCGTATGGCACTACTCCATAAAAATTGCCGGCTGCTAAAAAGTTAGAATTGGTAAGGGACGCAAAAGAAAATATTGGTGCAAACTGTAATTGTTCCGGCAAAATACCGGCAATAAATTTGCCATTGCCGGCATTGATGAAACAAGTGGAACTTAGCGTTTCTGCTTTCAGCTCTACATAATCTTTAAACAAATCAAAGAACATATATTGTACTGTTTTTCCCGCTACTTCCCCATAGGTGAGATATGCTTTTTTTAATACGGGCAAGGTTCTTTCTAATTCATCTTTTGCTAAAAAAGTATATTCCTTTCCATCAATTGTATAAGCCATTATTTGTTCAGTAGAACCATTTTTATCAAAGTCCTTTACATACAGTTTCAAGGGACCATTTTTACCGGCGTATAATTTAGAATTATGTCCCCAGTTGCCTGCCAGTATATCAATCAGCCCATCTCGATTTACATCTGTTGCATACAATGTTTGCCAAAGCCCGGTAGATTGAGGGATATCCGTCTCTTTAAATGTGCCTTTATTATTGATAAATATTTTCACCGGCATCCACTCCCCTGTAATTACCAGGTCTGCCCATCCATCATTATTTAAATCTGTAAAATTGGCTGCTGTTACCATTCCTGTTTCTTTCAAGTTAATAATGCTTTCAGCTGCATTTGTAAAATTTCCTTTACCATCATTCAACAACAAAAAAGAAGATTGAGGAAGGCCATATTTTTTTGCATCTGCAAGGCCTCCAATCACTAAGTCATTGTCGCCATCTTTATCAATATCCGCTATTGTAACACAAGACTTATTGGTTAACAAAGCAGGTATTTTTCCTACAGACAGTTTAAAATGCCCTTTGCCATCGTTCATGTATAACTTGTCTGCCAGGGAATTACTTCCATTGGGGTATTCATTGCCACCACTTACCACATACAAATCAGGGAACCCATCTTTATCCGCATCAAAAAATACGGCGTCAACTTCTTCGCTGTTGATATCCCTGCCAAAAACAGCGGTGTCAGACTTATTAAATTTTCCGTTTTTTTCCTGCATCATCAGGCAACCGGGCTGTCCGTTAGCGCCGCATATAAAAAAATCATCCAGTCCGTCTTTATTAACATCGCCCACTGCTATTTTTGGCCCTCTCGTAGATTCCATGTGAGGGATGAGGTATTGCGTATTGAAATCGTTAAACTCATTTTCTTTATGTTTCCAATTAAGGTTTACCTGTTTGGTAATATCTTCAAAAAGTTGTTTTTGTTTAGCGAAAAATGATTGATAATCAAAATTACCTGCCGCATTTTTTTGATCCGCAACAAGGTGCTTATTTACTGGCACGTTTTTTAACAATTGGTATTTTTGATTTGGCCATACAATCAAAAGGCTATCAATTATAGTTGCATCGCCCAAACCAAAGTGTAGCCTTGCTTCGCAAGATGATTGAAAGCCTCTCGTAAGCATTAATTGTTGATATTGCATTTTTTTACCTGCAAATACATAAGCCTTAGCACCAATGGCTGAAGTGTTTAAATCATTTCCTTTAAAAGAAATTGCGATAAAGTTTTTATGAGGGGCATTATTTTTTAAGATAACAGCGGGGGCATTAATGCTGTTGATCACCATGTCAAGATTGCCATCGTTATCAAGGTCTGCATAGGCAGCTCCGTTAAAATATCCTTTCATCTCACCGGTTCCCCAAAGGTTGCTAACATCATCAAAATGAATATTTCCATCGCCTTTATAAAAGTAAGGATGGGATGCACCATCGGGTATTTTAGACAAAGCCTCCGCATCAAACTTATCTGTTTTACTCAATGCCTGGCGGGTTGATAAATTGGATACGAATCGTATGTAATCAAGATCTACAGGGCGTTTTACAATGCCGCTAGATATAAATAAATCCTTGTTGCCATCATTATCGAAATCGGCAAAAAGCGGCGCCCAGCTCCAGTCTGTTGCGGCAATGCCACTTAATAAGCTTGTTTCACTAAAACTTATGCCATCACCGTTATTACGCTGCAAACAATTTTTAGAATATTGGTATTGAAACCCATTATTGATCAGCTTAAATTTATAGGTATCCGCATTTTCATCGCTGCCATAAGTCTTCAAAGTCTTTTCATCGCTGGGCAACATATCAACAGTAACAACATCCAACTGACCGTCATTATTGTAATCAGCTATATCATTGCCCATGCTAAAACGGCTATAATGCTTAAAGTGGTTTGCGCCACTTTCTGTAAAGGTTCCATTGCCATTATTGATGTAGTAATAATCATTTTCATGAAAGTCGTTACCGATGTAAATATCATCCCATCCATCGTTGTTTAAATCAGCCACGGCAATACCCAATCCATAACCCAGGCTGCTTTGATAAATACCCGATGAGGCAGATACATCCCTAAATTTTTTCGCCGGCGTATTCATATCATTCCGCATCAATTTATCCCCCGCTTCCGCATCAAATTTTCTTCTGTTGATAGTGTCTACTATATTTTCATTTGCCTTGTGCGACTGGTTAAGGATGTAGCAATCTAAATCTCCATCATGGTCATAATCAAAAAAGGCAACCTGGGTAGTAAAGCCAGAAAAATCCAATCCATACTTTGCCCCACTTTCTGTAAATGTCACCTCGCCAGGCAGCCCTTCCTTTGTAGGCTTAGCTTGCCCGTTATTAATAAACAGCTCATTGTGCCCAGTAATTTTCCCTTTGATGTTTACTGCGGATACGTAAATATCTAATAATCCATCACCATTTACATCTGCCATCGTTACACCGCTGCACCAGTCCGAAGTGCCTGCTACACCTGCATTTTCGGTAATATCTTCAAATTGAAAATTACCTTTGTTGAGGTATAATTTGTTTCCCCCTTTAGTGTTTGCTGTAAAATAAATATCAGGTAGCCCATCATTATTTATATCTCCAATAGCTACACCGCCTCCATTATAATAATACAGATAGTACAAAATGCCAAAAGCTTTCTGGTCTTTTAAAGTATTTTCGAAATGAATATTTGTTTGGGAAGATGGAATGCTGCTAAATAATTTATCGGATGGATGGTGACAAGAAACCAAGAAGATAAAGAAAAAACAACACAAAAATATTAATCGAATAAAAGGCATAATCGTTGTTTATAACTCTGGATGGAGCATTGTAAAAATAGGTTTTTTTATCAGTATTAATAAGGTTTTTGGAGTTTGATGATTTTAAGTTTAACTTGTTATTTTGGGTTTAGGAAACTCCATTTATGATAAAATTTATTTTAAAATATTTTAGATTAGCAACTACAACTTCTATAATTGTTTTGTTGATTTTTGCATTTACAAAATGCATGCACAAAAATAAGGATGGTGAAAATATAATTAAAAATAATCTTGGGCAGCAGTTTGCTGGTTCTGCTACTTGTAAAAATTGCCACAAAAATATTTATGAAAAACATACCCTTACTGCACACTATAGCACATCCCGCATGGCGGATAAAAAATATATACTGGGAAGTTTTGCAAAGGGCAGCAATACGTTTGCTTATGACAAGCACAACGTTGTTGCAATGGAACAGGAAGATAGCAGCCTTTATCAGGTGGCTTACGTAAACGGGATTAGAAAAGCTGCACATCGGTTTGATATTACTATTGGCTCGGGTGCAATGGGGCAAACTTTTTTAAATTGGAAAAATAACCTGCTTTACCAATTGCCCATTACTTATTTTACCGCAGCCAACCAATGGTCAAACAGCCCCGGCTATCCAAACAAAATAATTTACGATAGGCCAATTACATCACGTTGCCTTGAATGCCATAGCACCTATGCAAAAACATTTCCAACACCTGATGTAGCACCTGAGGAGTTTGACCGGAACCAAATAATATATGGCGTGGATTGTGAAAAATGCCACGGGCCTGCTGCAGAACATGTTGCTTTTCAAACAAAAAATCCAACGGCAAAAAAAGCACAATTTATTGTTAACCCTGCGAGGCTGACCAGGCAACAAAACCTAGACCTTTGCGCTTCGTGCCATGGAGGAAGGCTGCAAAAAACAACGGCATCATTTCAATTTACTGTCGGCGATACCCTTGCTCATTATTTTGCGCTTGACACCTCTGTGCCTACACCGGATAAAATAGATGTACATGGCAATCAATATGGCTTGCTACGTGCTAGTAAATGTTTTCGTATGAGCGATACTATGACCTGCAATAGTTGCCATAATACACATGAAAATGAACGGGGCAACAAAGCCTTATTTTCACAACGTTGTATGAGCTGCCATACTGTTGAACATAAAAATTTTTGTTCCGTAAACCAAACAAAAGGTTTGGATATAAAGGCCAATTGTATTGATTGCCACATGCCCTTAAAATCATCTAAAGCCATAGCGGTATTTTTACCTGGCGCCACTGCTCCTTTAGCTGCGCAGATACGTTCTCATCTTATAACTATTTATCCGGATGAAACAAAACTGATGCTGCAATTTATAAAAAAGCACACTTAACAAATTAATCGCACTTAAATTAATGGGCTATCAAGGTACCTTACAAAAATAGGGTGCATAAAAAAGGGCTGCTATTTACTGCAACCCTTTTTCAAATAAATTAAAATAAATAATATTACTGTTTACTTGCTACCAATGCGCTTATTTGAGCAGCAGATAATACTGTACCATACATCCTAAATTGGTCTAATTGCCCATCAAAATATCCCATCCAACTATTTGCTTTGTTGGCGATATCACCAGCGCCACCTATTGTAAGGCCGCTGACTGATGCACCTGACTTAAAATCTAACTTTCCTCTAGGAGCGCCATTATTAGTTACATTGCCAAAACCAACAGGCAGGTTTGTAGGTATTGCGCCATCTATGTATGGGGTTAATAAAGATGTTGTTTCGTCGTATGTAAATACCACATTATGCCATTCTCCATTTAACAACTTCGGTATTCTTTTAGCTCCTGTAAATTCAAACCATTGGTCCAGCAAATAAAATTTGCATGCTGCTGAATCTACCGTACTTGGGTTGCCTGCATCTTCAAACTCTAAAAACATTTTTAGGTTTGTCCAGCTATAATCTTTAGCATTTAGTGCGAATGCAAAATTTGTTCCTTTACCTTTTGCCTGGGGAGTTTTCTTTAACCAAAAAGAAATGGTAAAGCTTGTTGAATTAATGAAATCATTTGCCGAGCCATATTGAGCCATGGCTGTTTCACTTCCGCCGTATCCTTTTCCAGAAATACCATCAATAATCGTAGATGTATTTACCGATGGAAAATTAGCCCTTATGCTATCCACACCATTCATTTGTGGGTCTTTTGTAGTACCATCAAATGAAGCGTAAAATTTTAAAGGCCCGCCGGGTGGGTTTGTATCTTTTGGATAATTCCCTAACGTAGGATGGTTAATTTTGTTGCAAGCGCCAATCGTAACCCCCAACGCCGCAATGAGCAAAGCGTTTCTAATTATTTTATTATTTATACTCATGATAATTAAAATTTAAATTGATTAAGTTTTAAAAGAAGATATTTGCCTGATCGCCAAACATCCTGTTTTTTTATACACTACCATTCTGGGTTTTGAACTATTACCCCACCGGATAGAGTAATTGCTTGTTGTGGAATTGGATAAAACCTACACCTATTTGTATAACCGAGCGAACCAAGTGCATTAATTGCATCACCCCATCTTACCAAATCATAAAAACGATACCCTTCCATGGCAAACTCAAACCTTCTTTCTTTTTTAATGGCAGTACGCATTTGCGCCTGGTTTACAAAAGCTATGTGAGGCAAAGCTGTAGTGCTGCCATTTCTTGCCCTGGCCCTTATTTGTTCAACCATAGCTTCAGCAGTTGCACCATCTCCTAATTCATTACTTGCTTCCGCTAGCATTAATATTATATCTGCATAACGTAAAATCCTATGGTTTATCCATCTTGCCTGCCCAGCTGCATTTATATAGCCTGTAAACGCACGCATAGCAGGGTCGTTGCCAATGTACAATTTTTTATTCCAATATTTTCTAGCAATTCCACCGCCACCTTCTGCGGCATCATATTTTGGCAATACAGCACCCCAACCACCGTTAGCAGGGTCATCGCTTTGACCGGAATATAAAATGGTTTGTGGCTTTCTTGGATCAGTACTATCCCATGCATTTACTAAAACATCAGTGGGTTGGTTCCACCCCCATCCAAGGTTCCAATTATTAGGCGCACCACCCTGGCGAACTTGCTGGCATGTACCCCAATCTGAGCCATAATCTACTTTGGAATTACTGGCTGCATTTTGACCAACCAGAGCTTGCATCTCCCAAATAGATTCTACTCCATTTTTACCTTTTCCATCGGTACCATCTTTCCATATATTAACAAACCCTGGGGAACCAACGCTATTTGGAGTTAAAGAATATTGGGCTGAACTTATAACCTGGTTACAAAGCCCAACTACCTTGCTCCAATTTGCCCTAAATAAATTGGCTTGAGCCCATAAAGTATTTGCCGCTCCGCTTGTTAGCCTGCCATCATAACCAACACCCCAACCAGTACTATTTATAGGAAGAAATTGAGCAGCAACAGCCAAATCTGCATCAATCTGCGCATAAACTTCCATTGCGGCAGACTTTGGCTTTATACCATCAGCCGTTGTAACAAGCTTTTTAGTAATTAGAGGCACATCTCCATAAGTTTTTACCAATTCAAAATAGGAGTAAGCCCTAAAAAAAGAAGCTTCGCCCTTATTGCGCAAGCTGGCTGCATCTGTTGCTTTTAAAGAATCCAAATCATGCAATTCAGTATTGGCAAGATTAATCATTGTATAATGGTCGTTCCAATAAGTATTAGGGGCCCAATCATCTTTTGAATAATTAAAATTTTCAAACTCAGCAGTTATTTCGTTGCCATCACTTTGGTTGCTTCCCTTTTGCGCATCATCATCGCGGATGCTATGAAAATCTAACCATGGTAAAGATGAAAATCCTCCATAAGTCCTTAAAATTGTATAAAGATTTAAACTCTGTGCTTCTACAGCTCCCTGGTTTAAATCACTCAGCGTGGCTGTTAGTGGCTTACGGTCGAGGAATTTTTTACAGCCTGATATAAAGCCTGCTAATATTGGTAGTGTAATTATCAAACACCAAAATAAAATTTTGTTCTTTTTCATATAAATAATTTATAAA
>JANXVN010000241.1 GCA_025351645.1 Ferruginibacter sp. | reverse complement strand
TCCCATGTCCATGTTTGTGCTTTTTTTGAATCTTGTGTAAATGTAACCAGACCACGGGTACCATCGCAAGTGTTGGTAGCTGTGCCAATATGAGGGAATGGCGGCAGCACTTTTATATAAGCTTTCCTTGTCATGGTATCGCTGCAACCGCCCCGGTTGAACACTATTAAGCTTACGGAATAAGTACTGTCGTACGTATATTGATGATTTGAATAAGAATTAGTATATCCAAAACCATCGCCAAAATCCCACATATAATTGTCTTGTCCAGGGTATGGTGTTATTAAAAATGTAACCGGCGTATTGCCACAAGTAGTTGTATTAGCAGCCGTAAATTCAGCTTTAGGCTGAATGTTTACATCTGCACTGCCATAGCTTACAGTGCCTGTACAGCCGGATCCCGTTTTATAAGAGAGCGTAATATTCCAGCTCCCGGCTTTGCTAAATAAGTGGGTTGGCTCAGCTAAAGTAGAAGTACCTCCATCGCCAAAATTCCAGTTATAAGTAGCGATGGGCACGGTACTAGTGCTGGTGAAATTTAAAGAATAAGGGCCACACTGGGCTCTGGTACCTTGTGCTGAAACGGTTACATATTCCCTAACAATGCTTATGTATTTATAAACTTGTGCAGTACAGCCAGCAGCATTGGTAACCCTAAGCCAGGAACTATACCCGCCGTCAAGATTATAAGTATAAGAGGGCGATTGGTCAGTAGCTTGGACAGTATTGTTATAATTATCAAAATCCCATTCCCATTTAACGGCACCTATTGTAGTATCACTAAAATTATACAAAATAGGAGAGCCGCACCTGCCATTTGTTGTAGAAACGAAACCTTTTAAATCGGGTATTTGGTTTACGGTTAAAGTTTTAGAAACTGAATCTACACAGGTTCCAAATGTGTTTACTAATTTAACAACTGTAGGGCCCGTTGCAGGAAAACTATAATTAAAATTGCCGTAATAATTATAATAATTATTAACGCCATCAACATACCAGCTACTATTTGAGGGAGAAGGAATGCTGATGTTGGTAAATGAAACATAAGCATTAAGGCAAGTTAGCGAAGGCACTGTAAAGTCGCTGGTGAAATTAGCCACGTTTATACTGCCATTCTGTGAACTAGTATTGGTGCAGCCTTCTGAACTGGTAACGGTTAGTGCCACCGTATAATTGCCGCGTTTATTAAACACATGCGAGGGAGCCGTTTGAGTTGAAGATGTGCCATCGCCAAAATCCCACAGGTAGGTTAGCGAGCCCGGGCCAAAGCTGCTATTGGTAAATTGTACCGCATCTGTAACGCGGCAAAGTATTAATTGGCTGGCACTAAAAGCTGCGCTGATGGACGGCAATATTTTAATGAGGTTATCTTTTTGCAATGTATTAGTACAGCCATAACTGTTGCTTACGGTAAGGCTTACTGTTGCCGTTTGCGGAACGGTGTATGTGTGGGATGGTGTTGGGTTATAATCCTGCTGTGTGTTGCCATCGCCAAAATCCCAGGTGTAGGTATTGGCGTTGCCTGCTGCTGATGCAGTAAAGTTTACAGTAACAGGCAGGCAGCCTTTGAGTGGGGAAACAGTAAAATTTACCAGTGGTGGAGTGTAAACGGTTACCTGTTTGGTTTTTGTGCTGGTTAAGCTGCCGTCGTTTACGGTAAGGGTTATGTTATATGTTTTTTCGCTATTGTAAATGGCACCCGGATTAGCAATAGCAGAGGTATTGCCATTACCAAAATCCCACGAATAAATTGCGTTGGAAGTGGCACCAGTTGTGTTGTTGGTAAAAATTACTGCCAAAGGTGCGCAGCCGCCTGTTTTGTCAATAGAAAAATCTGCAGTTAGCTGGGCCATTGTATGTAAACAATACAAAAAGACGAAAACAAAACTTAAAGATATAGGCCTATAAAGACATTTGACAGATTTGGAAATCATAAACAGTTGATGGTAATTACGGGTTAACGACTACACAATATAAAGATATAAATGTTGTAAAAGATATTTATACGCAATTACAATACAGCACATAAAAAAAGGTATCTTGATATATCGTAACGAAAAAAATAAATTTTTATTGGGTGGATAATAATTAACCTTTAAAACGAATAAAGATGTGGCCTATATTGAAGCGCATAAATTAAACAAGCCCCGGATATTGCGGTAAACAATCACTGAAAACAACTGTAAAAGAGTACGACGCAGGCCGAATTGCCATTTGGACGGGCTACCGAAGTGCCACATAACTACTCTATTGGCTGGGCAAAAAAAAGGCGCATTAAAAATTAATTATCCCTCAGTAAATAGATCGGTTTGTATACTACCTCTGGGATTGTGTAGGCAGGCTGGCACAGGCATATATTAAAATAGACTGAGATTTTCTCAGGCTATTTTAATGTATAATTTCAATTACAGTTAAGCAACTGATTCAACAATATCCCAAACCAAAGCGCTGGCGCCTAGTATGGCTGCATCTGCTTCTTTTAATTCGCTAAATAATAATTTTACTTTGTTTTGAAAGATAGGCAGCAAGTTGGCTTCCATGGCCTTTCTTGTAGGGTTTAACAAAAGCGGGCCGGCTTTTGTAAGCCCACCAAATAACACGATGGCTTCCGGAGAAGAGAACATGATAAAGTTGGCTAGCGACTCGCCTAAAATTTGCCCGGTAAATTCAAAAATACGGTTAGCTATTGTATCGCCCTGCATGGCGCAATCGTACACTGTTTCGCTGGTTAATTCGTTGATGGTAAAGTTGCGTAAAAGGCTTTCTGTTTCGGGGTGTTCTGTCAACATTTCAATGGCGGTTTCCCTTACGCCGGTTGCAGAAGCATACGCTTCCAGGCTACCGCGTGCACCAGTACTTTTGTGCAGCCTACCTCCGTACCGAATAATAGTATGCCCTAATTCGCCGGCAAAACCATCGTAGCCTAATACTACTTTTCCATCTATCACTATGCCACTGCCTACGCCTGTACCTAAGGTAATGGTTATAAAATGCTTAATGTTTTTTGTTACGCCGTACATCATTTCGCCTACTGCTGCTGCATTTGCATCGTTGGTAAGCTTTGTTATAAGCCCAAACTTTTTGTGCATCAGTTCAGCAATCGGTATAATACCTTTCCATTTTAAGTTAGGCGCATATTCAATAGTACCGGTGTAAAAGTTACCGTTGGGTGCACCCATGCCAATACCTACAAATTTATCAAGCCCGCCGGCACGTAACACCATTGGCATTAATTTGTCGTACAGGTCATCTATAAAGTCCTCTACTACTTCGTGAGCGTTGCTGGGTATACGGTCTTGCTCAATTATTTCGCCATGGCGGTTAACAATTCCAAACTTGGTGGTAGTGCCACCTACATCAATACCTATTGCGTATGGTTTATTCATAAAGAACCTAAAATTATTAAGAATGAAAAATTACTACATCGTGCTTAGCATCCGCAAAAGTAATCAATGTCCGCCTTCTGCGTTCAGCGCATCATAATCAATACCCTGGGTTTTTAATATTGTTTTTGCTTTAATGGCATAAAAAGCCAGGTAAGCAAAACAGATAACGCCCATTACGTAACTAAACTGAATGCCGATCTTATCTGCCAGAACACCTTGTAAATAACTAATTATGCCACCGCCCATAATCATAAAAATTAATGCACTGCTACCTTGCCCGGTATTTTTGCCTAAGCCTGCAACTGCTAAAGTAAATATACAAGGCCATAATGTACTACAAAAAAGACCTACACTAATAAATGCGTAAGCACTTACCATGCCTGTAGTAAGCATTCCAATACACAAAGCCGTAATACCTAAGCTTGCAAATATCAGCAACATCCTTGCAGGATTACCTTTGCTGAAGATGTCGCCTATTATCATAACAATTATAACCAGGCCATAAATAAAAAATGGCGTAACATCATGTTGTGCAATAGTATTTACTAACAAGAAAATACCAAAAGCAATATAAGGCATCAAGAAGCTTAATATTTTTTTTGCGCCCATACTAACATCAAATGCACCTACAGCACCTGTCCATCTGCCAATCATCAAACTTGCCCAATATAAAGAAATAAAAGGAGCTACTTTTTCTGTAGGCACACCTAGATGCTGTTGCATATATGCCGGCAAATTGCTTGCTGTTGCTACTTCTACGCCAACATATACAAAAATGGCAATCATGCCTAAGTACAATTGCGGGTATTTAAAGGCTGATGAACGTTGTTGTATTTTGTTGCTTACTGTTGTTGGACTTTTTCCAACTACTTCATTTTTATTTTTTCCAATTGCTTCTAATTCTAATTCGGCGGTAGTTGCATCGGGTGCATCTATCTTATTTGGGACTGAAGAAAATTTTATGAATATAGCTACAAGCAAAAAGGCTGCGCCTAAAATTAAATAAGGAATCTTAACGCTTTCAATACTTGCTACGGATGAATTTGCAGACACACTTCCAAAGATGGCAAAACTTACGAGTAAAGGCCCAATAGTAGTACCAAAATTATTTACGCCACCAGCCATGATAAGGCGCTGTGACCCCGTCTTTTGATCGCCCATGGAAATGGCAAGTGGGTTGGCTGCAATTTGCTGTAAAGAAAAACCAAGCCCAACAATAAATAAGCCCGTAAGCATTAATGTAAAAGAAGCAGAGTTGGCTGCAGGATAAAATAACAGTGTGCCAATGGCAGAAATCAGTAAGCCTATAGCTATGCCGTTTTTATAACCAATCCTATTTAATAAGTCGCCCCCTATTATTGTGGATATAAGAAAGTAAATTGCTGAACCTACCGAATATGCTACATAAAAAGCTACGGATACTAATTGGCTTTGCCCTTGAGTAAGGTCGAATGCTTTTTTAAATACCGGGATTAATATATCATTGCTCGCAGCTACAAATCCCCAGAAAAAAAACACCGTTATCAGTGTTCCGAATTGCGACCATTTAGTTTGTTGGCTCATCTTTAATCGTTAAGTTTTTTAGTAAGATTTAATAAGAATGTTGAAAGTTATAAGTTTTTATTTTATTGGGAAAGAAATAAATAGTTTGTTTTTTAATTAAATCTAAGTAGTGCGTTGCGTTATCCCATTAAAATACAAACATTTAACGAAGTTGCCCTAAAGAATATGGTTACTATTTTTACTGAGCATACTTCATTTACCACTTTTATTGTACTTATTGTTTCATTAAATTTCTATACTGTCACGGGAAGTGCTGCCTTTGTTTTAGCCCACGTCCAGCAACTTTTTCAGAGGGATAGGGGTGAGGCAGCTTTATAACTGAAATGGCTATTTTAACAGCATTGATTTGTACATTTGTTTTAAAGTAAGGCATTTTGTAATAAAAATTGATGGCCTTACGATTACATAATTCAAATGTTAGCTGAGGTAACAAGCAGCCTAAAATTTTAAACAACATTTATAGGTTAATGAATAGTATCGCTGGCAAAATATTAATCAGTTCGTATTCCATGGATGATGCATATTTTGATAAATCTGTGCTCTTGATAACCGAACACAACGAGCAGGGCGCAATGGCATTTGTTATTAATAAAATATTTGAAAGGCCTTTAAACCAGTTGTTGGAATTTAGTACCAGCCCGGTTTTTGCTTTATACAATGGTGGGCCGGTTGATACAGCGCACCTATTTTTTATTCACCGTAGCAACGGGCTAATAACTGGCGGCAGAAAAATTATAGACGACATTTATTTTGGCGGTGATTTTAAGCAGGCAATCAAACTCGTTAATAATAAAACTATAACAGCATCGGATATTAAAATATTTGTTGGCTATTGTGGTTGGGATACGATGGAACTGGAAGCAGAACTTGCGGAAGGCAGCTGGAATATGGTGGATGGAAACCAGGAAATTGTTTTTGCTGAAGATGCGGGGCAATTTGATAAATTATTTTAAGGTTTAATCAACTATTTTTTGCCAAATGGCAAATGCTGCAAATGCAACTTCTACTAACTTGCGCTAATGAAAGAATTCCTGGATTATATTTTAAAGTTTGGCAGCCTCAACCACCAACAAATAGCATTAATTTAGAGCAAGGCAAGGGAGTTAACCTTACAAAAAGACAAGTATTTTTCAGAGACAGGAAAAATTTCCCGGCAAGTGGGGGTTGTGGTAGAAGGCACTGTACGGGTTTGTTATTACAATAATAAAGGCGAAGAAATTACCAAATATTTTATTGAAAAAAATAACCTTGTTGTAGACCTGGAAAGCTTTGACAACAGCATCTCTTCCTCCTCCTACGTGCAGGCAATTACCGATTGCAGGCTTATTATTTTTACAAAAGAAGATTGGCAGGAACTTTTACAAACTATTGTTGGGTGGGATACTATCGTACATAAGTTCATTTCAAAAGCATTACTTCAAAAAGTGGCGCGTATAAGCCCTTTACTTTCGGAAGATGCTACCAGCCGCTATTTAAAGTTCCTCAAAATATACCCCACCGTAGCCAACCATATCCCGCTTTCGTACATCGCTTCTTATTTAGGCATTACACAATCTTCCTTAAGCAGGATTAGAAAAAGTATACGCTAAATAATTTTTTTGCCAAATGGCAAATGATATTATTTCTTAACCAGCCACCTTTACATCCTTAACATAAAAACATAAAAAATGAAATTAGTTTTAATTACCGGAGCTAATAGGAGCATTGGTTTGGAAACAGCAAAACAATTGTCGATGCAAGGGTTATTTGTTTACTTGGGCACGCGTGACTTTGCAAAAGGCAAAGCCGTTGTAAAAGAAATAAACAACAATGGGTTTCAAAACATTGAGGCTATTGAGATTGACGTTACTAAGCCAGATAGTATTTTAGATGCCAAAAACATTGTTGAAAAACAACATGGTAAATTGGATATTTTAATAAATAATGCGGGCATAAGCAGCCCATATCCAGAAAATGCTGAGGATACGCCTATTAAAAATGTTCAAAATGTATTTGACACAAATTTTTTTGGTATCATCAGTGTAACGCAAGCTTTTTTAGGATTGCTTAAAAAGTCTGATAGCCCGCGCATTAGCAATATTACTTCGGGGCTTGGCTCCTTAACGTTGCATAGCGACCCTGCCTGGAAATATTATCCTTATAAATCTGTAAGCTACGTTACATCAAAGGCGGCATTAAATGCATACACTATTGTTTTGGCGTATGAACTTAGGGAACTGCCTTTTAAAGTAAATGCGATTGACCCAGGATATACCGCAACAGATTTTAACCATCACAGAGGGCCGGGAACGGTACAAAGTGCGGCGGCTTTTATCATTAAGCATACCGTTACAGATGAAGATGCGCCAACAGGAAAGTTTTTTAGTAATGATATTGAGGATGGGAGTGAAGTTAGCCCTTGGTAAAAAACGATAAGTTGGAGTTATGTAAGCATACGGAAGTACAATTAAATAGTTGTACTTCCGTTTTGTTTTTGCCGGGGCTTTACGATAAGATATTACTATTATTATCTTTACCAACTTTAAGTTTATGCGAAAATTTATTTTTATATTTTTTACCATATGCATCTTGAAAGCGAAGAGCCAGTCATTTGTGGTTTACAAAGACATTGTAAATCAATTTTCGATCAATATTCCTGTGGGGTGGAAGTATGGCATTAATAAAAATTATCCTGCATTGATATTATTGGCGCAAAGAACGCCTTTAAGCCCAGCGGATACGGTAAGGGACAATTTTAATATGAATGTAATTGCAACGCCAAAGAAAAACCTGGATAAAACTTTTGCTGACTTTATTAAATATCTTCCCGATGCTAAAAAATATAAACTTATTGATACAGGAAGCAAAACTTTTAATGGAACAAAATTTATGTGGCTAATAGAAACACATGAGAGTGATATTGGCGCAATCCAATTGCATAATTACGATTTTGTAGCGCTTAAAAATGGAAAGGCCTATATTTTGACAATGGTTACATTTTCTTATTATTTTGATATAATAAAACCTTTGTTTGATAAGATTGCAAACAGTTTTTCGTTTTTGTATTAAGGTTTTAGTCATGATAGGTTAGAAATAATTGTTTAACTAAAATTAATTACAAAACACTTTCATACTGCATAATAAAAGCCGCTATAAAAAATAAAAGTTTAAAACGTGCGACGTCCGCCCGGCTGCCATTCGGACGGGCCTACGCAGCCGCACATAGCTGCTGTATTAGTTGGCTCAACAAAAAACTTTCTTAAAAATTACAAACACTCTTTAAAAAACACCTTTCCCCCTTACCGGCAAAAAAACTACTCACCAGTACCGGTTTTCCATTTACCACTTTTTAAAAATATAAATGATAAGGTGAAGATGCTTGTCCAGTACACCATTTCGTTGCTCCAGGCCATGGCGAGGGAAATGTAATGCAGCTTCATAAATACCCAGGTGTAAATGAGGTACACGCTGATGGCGATAATTTCTATGGCAAGGTTTACTTTTGTTTTGCCGGTACCGGTTACCCCATTTAGCCAAATGTTGGCGATGCTCATAAATAATAAGCCTAAAGTAACCATCCTTATTACGGGTATGCCTTCTTTTACAAACTGTTGCCCTTGCCCAAACAAACTAAAAAATACACCGGGAAAAATATTGATGGCGGCGCACATGCAGCAGCAAAGGGCAAAGCTCCACATCACTATTTTGTTGATAGCCTCTATAACTTTATCTTCCCTGCGCTGGCCCATTAAATTACTTACCATAACATTACAGGTACCGGCAAACGCCCACACAAATACACCGGTTAGCCCAAAAACATTGCGCATGGTATTGCTGATAGCTTTGGCTGTAGAATCGTGCAGGGCTTCTATAAAAATAAAAAATACTAGCCAGGTAGTAACGCTGATAACATACTGCACAATAAGCGGGGTTGATATGCGGATGATTTTTTGGGTAATTTCTTTATCGTACTTTAAGCTTGATAGTAAGGCATATTGCTTTTTTAAGCCGGTTTTGTGCAGCACGATAATGATTACCAAAAAGCCAACTATTTCTGCAATTACAGATGCCAGCGCAGCTCCATTAAAACCCATTGCAGGCAGGCCCCAGTGCCCGTAAATCAATAAATAATCCAGCAGGATATTTACGGATGCTTCAAATAAAAAACCAATCATTAAATAGCGGCTATTAAGCGATGCTACCAAAAAAGCATTGCCCACCTGAAAGAGGAACAAAAAGGGCAGCCCAAAAATGCGGATCTTTAAAAAAGACATTTCCTGCGGATAGGCCTTTGGGTCGGCCACAAGCTGTAAAATATACGGCGCAATAAACCAGGTAACTAAAATACCGACCACCGCCAATTGCAGGCATATGCGGATGCCTTGTGCCAGTATGGTTTTAAAGGCTGCCGTATCATCGCTACCGGCATAGCGGCTAAATACAGATTGCAGCCCGTTATTAAGCCCATTGCCCGCTACGGCAAATATTAAATAAAACACGCCTGTAATGCCCGCATTGCCTAAAGCTTCGGTACTTAGGTTGCCCAAAAACATGCTATTAGTGAGCATATTTATTTGCGGTATAATAATGGCAAGCGTTATAGGCAAGGCTATTGATAGTATCTGTTTGTTATTTACATGGACCTTTAAATCTTTTATTGGCAATGTTGCTTCCATAAGTTGGCAAAATTATCTTATTTTGCCGGCCTAAACATACAATTTGAATTCAGCCTTTAATATATTTACTCCAGGTGCCGTGGCCGCACAATGCAGCTTGCTAATAGAAGTTAGCTGCTACAGCGTTGCTTACATCGTTATTAACGAACACAACGCTAGCGTAGCCCTGGCAGTGTATCACTTTGCCGATGGCACCACAAGCGGCCAGTTGGGCAGCAACATAAAAAATATGGTGACCGCACAGCCTTTGCTGCAACAGCCTTTTAAAAAAATAACCATTGTATATGCTTTTGAAAAAGCAATAATAATACCTAACGAATACATGAGCCCGTCAGCAGGCAAAAAAATGCTTGAGCTTGCATATGGCGATACCAGCGAAGGTATTGTACGCTCAGAGCATATGTACAAGCATAACCTGCACACCTGTTATGAAGTACCAAAGCAGGTAGATGCTGTAATTGCGCATTTGTTCCCCATAGCCAACCATACGCATCAGTATGCATTACTGCCCAATGTGGTGGAAGCAAGCGGCAATTTGTTGTACAGTATTTTTTACCCGGCTACTATAACCGTGCAATTATTTAAAATGGGCAAACTGCAGGTAATACAAAGCTTTCAATACAAGTCTGCGGAAGACGCTGCGTACCATTTATTAAATGTTTGCCAGCGTTTTGATATGGTGGCAGATAATACCATTCTCTATTTAAATGGAATGATAGATGCAGCATCTCATTTAAATGCGGAGCTTAATAACTACTTTTTACATCCTACATTTGGTAGCCTGCCAACTGCTTTTACTTACAATAGCGAGATGAAAAAATATCCGGAACATTATTTTAGCCACCTGTTTCAATTAGCCGCATGCGTATAATTAGCGGCATACATGGGGGCAGAAAAATAACGCCGCCTGCGCACATGCCTTTTACCAGGCCTACAACAGATATTGCCAAAGAAGGCCTGTTCAACATTATACAAAACAACTTGCAGATTGATACCTTAAAAACGCTTGACCTTTTTGGCGGCACCGGCAGTATTAGTTATGAGCTGGCCAGCAGGGGAGCGGTAAGCCTTACTATAGTTGAAAAAGATAACCAGCTTTACGATTTTATTAAAAAGATGGCTGAAACCCTGGCGCTTGAAAACTTTAGGCTGGTAAAAGCGGATGTATTTAAATTTATAGAAAGCTGTACCGAGCAATACGATTTTATTTTTGCCGGCCCGCCGTATGCGTTAGGCACCATAGATGATTTGCCGCTAAAAATATTTGAAAGAAAACTGTTAAACCCAAAAGGCTGGTTTGTGTTAGAACATACGCCGCGCAACGATTATAAAAAATTTAATAATTATCATTCAGAAAGGAACTACGGTACAACTATCTTTTCTATCTTTATACAGTAATTCTTTCTCAAACTCCTGATTTTCATCGAATACCAATCCCTATTAATGTCCGTTTGTAATCTTATTAAAATGAAAAAAAAAGATATTAGGGACATTTTTAATGGAAAAAGACTTCAATTAACTAAAGAGCAAATTAAAAAATTGAATGATCAACTGTTACTACAGTTTCAAAAATTACCCATCGATATACCAGCTTTGATAATGACTTATTGCCCTATGAAAAGGTTTAATGAATTTGACCCTCAGCTAATTACAGATTATTGTTACTTTAAAAATCCAGGCCAGCAATTGTCTTACCCGGTAATTATAGAGCAAGGCGATAAAGCAGAGATAACTGCCATGGTTGCAGATGATGAAAGCTTATTTGAAACCAATAAGTACGGCATTGACGAACCGGTTGATGGCATTGATATGTTTTCTTCAGAAATTGATATGATACTTGTACCCTTGCTTAGTTTTGATAAAAAAGGTAATCGCGTTGGCTATGGACAGGGTTATTACGACCGATTTTTAAAATTATGCCGGAAAGATTGCCTTAAAATTGGATTTAGTTATTTTGACTGCATTGAAAAAATTGACGACATCAACCAATATGATGTTAAGTTAGATTATTGCATTACACCCGAACGTATTTTTGAATTTTAATACCCCATAAAGTTGACCATTGTTGAAAAGTTTTAGATACTTGTTATTGCCGCTTTCTTTTTTGTACGGGCTAATCCTGCGTGCAAGAAACCAGCTTTTCGATAAAAATATATTAAAATCTGCCACCTTTAATTTTCCTATTATTTGTGTGGGCAACCTTGCCGTAGGCGGCACCGGCAAAACGCCCATGGTAGAATATTTGCTGAAGATATTAAAACACGATTACTCCCTGGCTACGCTTAGCCGTGGGTATAAAAGAAAAACAAAAGGCTTTGGCATTGCCGACGAAAACACTACCGCACTGGATATCGGCGATGAGCCAATGCAGTTTCACCAAAAATTTCCGGATGTTGCCGTGGCTGTGGGAGAAGAGCGGCTGGAAGCCATACCTCAATTGTTGCATGCCCGCCCAAAAACACAAATTATTATATTGGATGATGCTTTTCAGCACCGGCGCGTTAAGGCAGGGTTCAACATTTTACTATCAGAATATACCAATTTATATACCCGCGATTTTTTATTGCCAGCCGGCGATTTGCGTGATGTTAAAAGAAGCGCGGATAGGGCAGATGTGTTGGTTATTACAAAATGCAAGCATACTATAAGCCAGGATGAAAGAAGGCTTATCATAAAAGAACTACAGCCGCTGCCCAACCAACAAGTATTTTTTACGGAAGTATTATATACGCATCCGTACCATCTTTTTACAAAAAACGAAATTGAAATAACCGATAATGCATCCGTATTACTAGTGTGCGGCATTGCAAACCCCAACCCTTTAAAAGATTTTTTAGCCGCCAATGTGCTTACTTACGACATGTTGCGTTACCCCGACCACCACATTTTTGACAGTCGCGACCTGGCTGATATAAAAGAGCAATTCCAGCAAATAAAATCGAGCAACAAAATTATCCTTACTACAGAAAAAGATGGCGTAAGGCTGCAAAAGTTTAAAAAAGAATTAATAAGCCTGCCAATATACGTATTGCCCATACAGCATTCCTTTCTATTTAACGAAGAAGATAAATTCTATACTATTGTAAGGGGCTTTGTTGATTCGTTTAAAGCGATGGAGGTATAAGCGTTGATGATGCTTGCACTATTTTTTAAAAGCCAATAAACAAATTTATTGCCCCAGCAAGGAAGCTTTGGTAATCATTGTTGCCCGTCCGAATGGCAGCTGGGCGGATATCACTCACTTGTACAAAAAAAGCCGTGAGCAACTTTTATCAACTTCTGTGGGGTTACTGCAGATTTGTATTTTTAGTTAAATTTTATACCTTTTTAAAAGGTGTAAAATTTAACCAAAAACGCTAACCAAACGGTGAAAACGCTATCCAAAAAACACTAACCACAACTATTTAGCAACTGCCATCTTTACTTTTTTGTTCTTTATCTTTTCATCCTTTATAAGCTCCAGCACTTCGCCAACTTTAAGCTTACGTATGGCCACGAAAGAGAAAAAATCTTTTACTTCTATCAACCCAATATCATCTTTTTTTAATAAACCTTTGTTAGATAAAAAGCCCACGATATCTATCTTATTCACTTTATCTTTTTTACCGGCGGCAATAAACAACGTGCTCCACTTTGGCTTTTCGGGCAGCTCTACTTTTTCTGGTAGTTCTATCGCCTCCACATGGCCTTTAATGTAGGCTGGCAGCTTTTCTTCTTCAGATAATATCAATACTGATTTTCCACCGGCTTCCATGCGTGCGGTACGGCCGTTGCGGTGCGTATACACGTCTTCGGTAGCAGGTAAATGATAATGGATAATGTATTTTATGTCGGGTATATCCAGCCCACGGCTGGCAAGGTCGGTGGTAACTAATACATTGGAAGTGCCGTTCTTAAACTTGCACATGGCGCTTTCACGTTCCTGCTGTTCCATGCCGCCATGATAAAATACATTTACGATGCCTTTATCTTTTAATAACTGGCTGGTGCGTTCAACAGATTCTCGGTGATTACAAAATACAATCATCGACTTGCTGCCCACAGAACAAATAAGCCGGAACAAGGTCTCCGATTTATCTTTCTCCGGCGATAATACAGTCCTTACCACCAGTTCATCTTCCGCAGGTTTTTCCATGGGGCTCAAAAAATTAAGCCTTACCGGAGAAGTTAATCCAATAAAATCGGGTATGCGTACCGCTTCTGTTGCAGAGGTCAATATCCTTTTTTTAACTGATGACAAAGAACCGATAATAAACGACATTTCTTCCTGAAAACCAAGTTCCAGCGATTTGTCGAATTCATCCAAAACCAACGTGGCAATGCCTTCTACCTTAAAATTACTGCGGCGTATATGGTCTGCCACACGGCCGGGCGTACCAACAATAAGGGCTGGGGCTTGTAGTAAATTATTTTCTTCGGTTTCTCTTTTATGCCCGCCATAGCAGCAGGTAACTTTATAACCGGTAGCCATTTTCCTGAAAACTTCATCTATCTGAATTGCCAGTTCACGGGATGGCACTAAAATTAATGCCTGCACCAGCTTGCTTTCTTTTGTAAGCAATTGTATGATGGGCAATAAAAAAGCCAGCGTCTTACCTGAGCCGGTGGTTGACAATAATATTACATTGTCACTTTCTTCATTCGTTTTTAGCGCTGCCAGCTGCATCTCATTCAGCTCATCAATTTGCAGGTTAGCTAATATTTTTTGTACAGGGATGTTGTTATTTTGCATTTCGGCAAAAGTAGTCTTTGTATTACTAAGCACAAAAAAGAGAATGTTTTAGGAACATTCTCTTTATATAAAAAATATATGGCTTTATTATGGTACAAAGTATGACTTTACCACAGAGTGATAAAATACGTAAGTAAGCCCGTTAGAAGGGTTTTGGCCATAACCAACGGTTTCTATCAACCCAATGCCCTTGGCGATATAATATTCTGTAACGCCCGCCGGCGTTAGCCCCTGGCTTGTTTGAACAGTTTCGTTAACACTTACCCTAATTACATTAGTATAGGTAACGCCCAACAAAACCCTGCTAATATCTTTTTGCATAATGGTATGGGCGCGGTACAATTTATTGCCTGCTACAACAGAACTATCCGTCCAGCTTGTACCGACTGAGGCATTGGCTTTTAATTCAACCGAATTTATTTCCGTCATTACATTTCCCGAAGTAATGGATTGCGACTGGTAATCAATGGTAGTTGTTTCGCCGTTAAAGCAATTTAAATAAGCGTAATTAGTAGTTGAGCCATCAGAAATACCCATTTTTTTAAAGCCCCTCCCGTTAATGGCAGTGTCATCACTACTAATAAAATTTGATAGCCTCGGGATAACGGTTGTTGTAAAACCAGTATCGCCAAAATTCGGACTAATCATCGAATCAACATATTCGTATTTACTACCCAAGCATATTGGGATATAAATACATTCCTTACAATCGCTTGTTGATGGGGCGGTTGTGGTAATTTTAAACTGGCAGCCATTGGTACCGGGGGCAAAAGTAAAAGTACCCACTTCGGCAACAGCGCCAGTACCAACTAATGTTACTGTATGTAGGCCGGTGGTTGTAAAATTGCCACTTGCAGAAAACATCATCCCGTTAATGGCATTGGTTGAAATTGTATAAGAGCCGATGGTGGCTACTGTTGCTTTAATAACCACTGTATCGCTTGCATTTAAAGCTTGCCCTTGCATGTAAGTGCCTTTAATAAGCGGTGTGGTGCAACTATCTGGCGAGCCATTTAAAGTAAACAAAGCAGTGCCGGAACTTGCCCCTGTTGCTGTAAAGTTAATAACAAAAGTACAACCAGCTGAGCCTGGCGTAAATACAAAGCTGCCAGCAGCCAAAGGAGTACCGGAGCCTTTTAAAGTAATAGCTTGTAAGCCAGTAGCGGTAAAAGTACCGGAACCTATAAAAATAATACCGTTAATGTTTGCAGTAGCAATGGTGTAAGTACCAATAGAATCTACTTTTACTTTAATTATTACAGTATCTAAAGCAGTTAATGTACTTCCTTTATTGTAGGTACCGCTAATAGTTGCTTCAGCACAAGTACCTGTACCACCAGCAAAAGAATAGGTAGCAGTACCGCCGTTTGAGCCGGGCATGTTAATATTTTCATCTCCTGCCGTAAGTTCTTTTTGGCAGGCTGTAAAACATAAAGTGGTAAGGCATAGAAATATTAATTCCAGTATAAGTTTTCTCATCAAGTTAGTTTTAATGCAATTTTTATCTCTTCTAAATTATTTAACTGGCACGTTAAATACGCCTTCAGTAATTACTTTTCTGCCGGCGTTTTGCCCAAAGTTTTCCTGGAGCGTACCTTTAAAAGTGCCAATACAACGTGTGGAAGTAATGCTTGTAATTGTTATTAAAAGAGCCGGATTAACAC
>JANXVN010000226.1 GCA_025351645.1 Ferruginibacter sp. | reverse complement strand
CCGATAAAATTTTACTTTAATAGGATCTAAAATAACGCAAAAAACGCATCATTTTTGATGCGTTTTTTGCGTTTGGAACATAGCTCTCCCAATGCACCCGATATTAGTGGTGGTTTTAATTTAGGCTGCCAGGCTTAGCGTGGCTTTTTCACGTTTCTCTGCTGCTGCCCGTTCTTTGCAAAGCAGTATATTTCCAAAAATATGAAGGTTGTATGCAAGAATGCTTAAACCAACGCATCTGTTGAAGCCGTGTAAGCCTTTATCCATACACCGGTTCAGGCCATGATGCGCTAACATATTTATATTGCTTTCTACTGCGCTGTGCGCATTGCGAAGCTTTTTATATATGCTGCCACCTTCTCTTTTTTTATCCTCTTTACTGTACCGTCCTCTCTTAGCAAGCACTACTTGTTCAATCTCTGCTGCTTCAAGTTTTGCTAAATTATCCTTGCTCCAAAACCCTTTATCAAAACTATGGCTGTATATTTTTTTACTGCCAAAATTCTTTTTTAAACGCTCACATAATGGGTCTACCTGCTGTGCATCCCGTTGCTTATCCAAAACTGTATAATCAACAATAAAATGATGCTGATCCGTAGTAATAAGCAACAGATGACCTAGTTCTACCTTCCGGTTGAGTTTGCCTTTAGTAAGCCATTCTGTATGAGGTTCAAAGATGGAAAATACTTTTTCTTCTGCAGGTATTACTTCACCTTTCAACAGCCTGCGCTCAATTTGATCTGTAAATTTTGTGACATATTTTTTATAGCCTTCAAGGGCTGCCATGTGCTTCAGCACTATATCCTGGTTGCCGGCAGCCTGTGGCAGTGTTGTTATTAACGCCTTCGCTCTGCCCTCTAATAGCCGGGCTTGCTCAAGGTATTGCTTTACAAATTGCTTCTTTTGATGTTCGTCTTTTCCTTTGAATACTTTCTGTGAAGTGGCACGAAAAAGACTCTTAAGCGTTTTGCGGATACTTTTTATTTTCCGCCAGCCTGGCATGGGAATTAGCTCTTGCAATTTTTCAATCATGTCAAGGCACTTGCGTAAACTATCCCACAATAAATTTAAATCAGTTGGAAAATGAACATTGGTTTCAAGGGCATAACTGTCGGTTTTCAAACTTAATATTTCAGCATCTTTTTTTTTAATAAGTTTATGTCCTGCATCCACTACCAATTGGTTGGTCTCCTGCAAAAGCGGTTCATCAATCAGCTTTACATTATCAACAATACTTTGGTAAGGGAACTGCTCGCCTTCTTCTCCCAAAAATTCTGTACCATGAACGCCCATTACTTTACGAACCAAACTATTGTGGTTGGCGTCCAATGCAAGCGAATCCCAATTGCTTCCCCGTCCATTGCGAACAACGGCAAGCACAAGTATATGCCACAAATCCATACCCTTTCTACCAGTCTTTTTTTTACCGCCACAAACTTTATTTTCAAGCAGTGTGAAAACCTTTTCGTTTAACTCAGGAGTTATAAAAATGTATTGTAAAGCCATCAAGACCGGAGATAATTCATCCCTGCTTTTTAAGGGGAATTTTACAGCTGAAATGGCTATTGTACGAAGGCTCATTTGTTGTTCAAAACGCTGACGCGTAATAGATGATTTTATGCCAATAATGAGCAGAAAAATAAGCCTGTCTATCGTAGATTCACACCCTGGTAGTAGCTTTTCAATAATAATTTATTGCTAAAGATGAATCCCATTATGGGTTTGATCGTTTTCTTGCAGACACTACCTATTGGTGCCAAAGCTAACAGATTGGTAAATTCTAACCAAACTTTTAAATGTTGTTTGGCATCTTTAAGTTGTAAATCCCGGCTAAACTGACCCCCCTTCGCCATTTCGAATTGACCCCCTTAAAAACGATTTCAAAAAGGTCTTAAAAAAAGCCTGTTAATGAGGACTAAAAAAGAGATAAAGAACTGCTGTTTTGTATGATAAATATAGCGATAAATATTTTCCCCGTTTGTTTATAAAATCGTTTCCATTATTTCAGTAATTGGTTTTTGTTTCTTTCTTAAAGCGTCACCGTAAAGTTCTATTCGTATCGATTGATGAACGATTCGGTCCATGATAGCATCGGCCAGTGTTTTCTCGCCGATTACATCGTGCCATTTTTTTACAGGTACTTGTGCGGTAATGATAGTTGTACGTTTACCATGCCGGTCTTCAATAATATCCAGCAGTAAAGCCCTGCTACCTGCATCAAAGGGCTGTACACCAAAGTCATCAAGTATCAGCGCGTCCTGCTTTTCTATTTTCGATAACTCTCTTAAATGAGCACCATCGGCCTTTGCCATTTTTAAGTGCGACATTAATTTTGTGGTATTGGTATACATAACTTTATAGCCGAGTAAACAGGCTTGCTGTCCGAGTGCTGAAGCCAAAAAACTTTTGCCGGTGCCTGTGCTGCCTGTAATAAAGAG
>JANXVN010000206.1 GCA_025351645.1 Ferruginibacter sp. | reverse complement strand
GGTACAAAATGCTTACATCAGTTATAAAGATGCAACGGCAGGCATCGGCACAGAAATAACCAATTTAAACCATGAAGGAAGCGGCGATTTTACAAGCGATCTGTTCACTTTAAAAACCACGACTAATGCCGATGCGATAACGGTAAATTATGGAGGTATCCCTTACTTATCCAACGCTAAAGCAGTAATAGATGCAGATATACAAGTAGATAATAAAACAAACACTTATAGTTATAACACAGATAAAATACTGGTGAACGGGCTCAAAATTACCAGCAAAGGGTCAATCAAAAAAATCGCTGAAAAAGGTTATAGCATGGATATTACTTTCAATGCCCCATCAACCGATTTTAAAAATATTTTATCGCTGGTGCCTGCCATGTACAAAAATGATTTTGATAAGATAAAAACCAGTGGCACGGCGATTTTTGGTGGTTTTGTAAAAGGCACCTACAACGAAAAAACCATACCCGCTTACCATGTGGATATGGAAGTGAAGGAAGGATTTTTTCAATATCCTGACCTGCCAAAACCATTGCAGCACATCAACGTAAAAGCATCGGTAAATAACCCCGATGGCGTAACAGACAACACGGTAGTGAACGTAGAAAAAGCACACATAGAAATGGACAATGACCCATTTGATATACGTTTGTTGGTTAAAAAACCCATCAGCAATTTATTTGTAGATGCAGCCGCAAAAGGCAAGCTCGACCTGAGTAAAATAGCCCAGTTTATAAAGCTGGAAGCAGGTACCAAACTAAGTGGTTTATTAAATGCGGATATGTTTGTAAAAGGCAACGTAAAAGATATACAGGCTCAAAAGTTTCAACAATTTACAGCCGGTGGAACTATCGGGCTTAACAACTTTTTGTACGTAGCAAAAGATTACCCAACGGGCATAAAAATTAATACTTTACAAACTGCCTTTACCCCAAGCAAGGTAGATATCTTGGCTTTGGATGGCCAATATCTTGCCACCAATTTTAACGGCAACGGGCAGATAAACAACCTGCTTAATTACATGCTGCAAAACAAGGCGCTCAATGCTACGCTAAACCTTACCGCAGATAATGTAGACCTCAATAAATTTATGGGTACATCACCGGATACAACCACCAAAGGACCTGCTGCCACACCTTTTCCCGTGCCAGCTAATTTAGATGTAACGCTTAATACTAAAGTAGGCAAAGTGCATTACGATAAAGTGGATATCACCAATTTATCTGGCGCCCTTAAAATAAATAATGAAACCATTACCATTGCAGATGTAAAAGGCAATGCGCTGGATGGCAACGTGGGCGTAAGCGGCACCTACTCAACCAAATACAGTAAGGCAAAGCCAGATATTTCATTCACTTACAATGTAGATAAAGTAGATGTACAAAAAACTTTTGCTGCTTTCAATACGGTACAAACCATTATGCCAATCGGTAAATTTATTGCCGGCAAGCTAACATCCCAATTAAACATAAAAGGCAAGTTGGGCGATAATATGATGCCCGACCTTGCATCGCTAACCGGCAACGGCAATATGCTATTGATAGAAGGCTTGTTAAGCAAATTTGCACCCCTGGAAAAAATTGCCAACACGTTAAATGTTACAGCGTTGGATAAAATTTCTTTAAAAGATGTAAAGACCTATTTTGAATTCAGCAACGGCAAAGTAATGATAAAGCCTTTTACCGTAAAAGCAAGCGGTATAGAGATGGAAATTGGCGGCCTGCAAGGTTTCGACCAATCAATGGATTACGTTATAAATATGAAATTACCAAGGGCTTTAATGGGTACGCAAGGCAATGCTTTAGTAAATAATTTGGTTGGGCAGGTAAATGCCAAAGGCGTTCCTATAAAAGTTGGTGACATCATCCCCCTTAAAATAAACCTTGGAGGTTTCTTTAGCAAGCCAACAGTTTCAACAGACCTTAAACAAGGTGCGGCCAACATGGCCGATGAATTGAAGCAGCAGGCTGTAGATTTTGCTAAGGCAAAAATAGATAGTACCAAACAAGCTATTACAAGTGCTGTAAAAGATACTATTGCCTCTGTAAAAAAACAAGCTATCGCTACCGCAAAAGATGAATTGGCAAGACAAATATTAGGTAATAAAAGCACCACAGATAGTACCCAAACAAAAGTAAAGCCTGTAGATGCTGCTAAAGGATTAATCAATAATTTATTTAAAAAGAAAGCAAAAGATACTACCCAACAGCAGTAAGCCTTTATCTTACCAATATCTTTTAAGTACATTACCTAATCGCTCTGTCGATTATTAAAAACACTAATAGCTTTTGATGAAACTTTATCAAAGGCTATTAGGGTTATTATTTACTATCTCAAAAAAAGATTAATGACTTTGTAATCCCCCTTTTTTTTAAAAAAAAAGGAGGATTACAAAGCCATTTAAACGCAAAAAATTATTGATTGCCAATAAATATTTCTCTAATCACCATTTATATTTTTTTTATGAATGTAAAAAGTTCGATATTTATTAAATATAAGGAAATGTAACTAAGTTGAGGACTTACATATATGTACTTACCTAACCCTAACCAAAGGAAGGGAAGGGGTTAGCTTAATGATATTGAAACGTAAAGACTTAATTGCAGTAAACAAAGCTTTCGGAGGTTATGAGAAACAAATTTTATTTAATTTGGGTACTATTTTTTTGTATAGCAACCAACCCTGCTTTTGCCCAAAGCACTCAGATAAAGGGGTTTGTTGATGTAACCACTACGTACCAGGGCAATAAAGCATCTTTCGGTTTTGATGAGCAAGACCTTTTTATTACTTCTGTGCTGAGCGATAAAATATCGTTTCTTGGTGAAAGTGTTTTTAAATATTCCCCTTCTTCTTCAACAGAATTTTCAGTAAGCATAGAAAGAATAATTATTAATTACAACATTAAAGGCAATAACAACCTTATTTTAGGAAAGGTACATACACCAGTTAATTATTGGAACGATACATACCACCATGGCAGGGTATTTTTTCCAACCATTGATAGGCCACTTTTGTTTTCGGCTAATATTATACCCTTGCATACAGTTGGCGTTGGTGTAGAAGGTCATGATATGGGCAGCGTTAAATTTGGTTATAATTTTTTTGTGGGAAACGGGCTGGGGTCGTCTGATATTGCGGATAATGATAAGAGTAAATCGATTACAGCGGCTATCTATATTAAACCAGCAGACAGGTTGAAGATTGGCGTTTCCTGGTATCATGATGCTATATCTAAAGGAGCCGAAGTGCATAATAAAGTCATTGGCTGGAAGGTAAGGCAGAACCTGCTCTCTGCTTCTATATCCCGCTTTGGCAAAAAACTGGAGTTGTTGGCAGAAAGCACCGCAGGGCTTAACCATACAGATACTACGGGCTCTAAAACAACGTTCGCATCTTACATTTATGCAGGCCTTAGGGTTACAGATAAATTGGTGCCTTACCTGCGTTTTGATGACCTTCATTACCAGGTAGGAGAGATTTATTACGATAAAAACAATACCCGTTCTTTTGTAGCTGGGTTAAGGTATGAAATAAATTATCTGGCAGTAGTTAAACTAGAATATCAATACCAGCATTCTCAATTTCTAAGTAGCCAAAATAAAGTAACCGCACAATTTGCTATTGGCTTTTAATATGAATAAACAACTACTCTCCTTATATAAAAAGTTACGCGCCTTTGGTTATGCCAGAGTTATGCTGGCAATATTTGTGTTATCCTTTAGCCTCGTTGCAAAATCGCAGGAAGCGCCTTTGTCCGCAGTAGGCAACCCATTAGGTGCGCCAGCAGATATGAAATTAGCCGAATTAAAATCGATACTGCTTGGTGAAAAGCAACGTTGGAAAAATGGCAACCGGATCATTATTGCATTGATGAAGACTAATACGCAAATTGGCAAAAATACATCTGCAAGAATATATGACATGACAGGCGACCAACTTAACAAATACTGGCTGGCATTGGTTTTTCAAGGAAAGGCACAGGCACCAACCTTTTTTAATTCAACTAGCGACCTGGAGACTTTTGTTGCACAGACACCCGGAGCAATAGGTATAGTAGATAAGCCAACAATAGATGGAGACGTAAAGCCTGTTAGTATAAACGGACAAAAAACTTTTTGATCCTAGCATTTTATATTTCAAACTGAATTTTGCCACATCAATTTAAAAAGAAACAAAATGCTGATAAATCTTAAAACAAAGATTTGGCTTACGATATGTTCTATTGTATTGATGTTCTCGTTTTTTACGCTTTTTTATTTCCCCCGCCAACAAGGAAACCTTTTAATAAATAATTATAATACTGAAATACAAAACCTTGCCAATACTGTGGCGCTCGGTGTAAAAATTGCCATTACAGAACAAAATTTTGAAGGCGTACAAACAGCTATAGAGTTTGTAAAAGGAGACCCGAGGCTTCAATTTGTAAGCATGCTACAATACGATACGGTGTGGGATGCAGCGCATAGTAACTATCAAATAAAAAAAACGGTATTTAAAACATTCCCTGAAAATGAACACCCCGGCCCTGGCATAGTTTCCAATGATTCTGTAATTATAAAAATAGCGCCTTATGTAACCAATGTAATGTCTGGCGCCATACAGCTAGGTTTTAGTACTAAAGCAATAATTACAAGCAAAGAAAAAATAAGGAATACCTCTTTAATAGTTAGCAGTACGGTGTTTTTTATAGGGATATTGATAGGGCTATGGCTGGCACGCAATATTTCCGTACCTGTACTGGCTTTGCGGGATGCGGCTAACCGCGTAGGCGAAGGCGACCTTAACCAAAAAGTAAAACATATACACCATGATGAAATTGGAGAATTGGGGAAAGCCTTCAATAAAATGGTAGATGACCTGGCTAAAACCAGGCAGGAACTAAACGAAAAAAACATTCAGTTATCAGCAACTGTTGCCACATTAAATAATACTTTGCTGGAATTGAAAAATACTCATGCCCAACTTATACAATCAGAAAAAATGGCCTCGCTCGGCGAACTTACCGCAGGCATTGCACATGAGATACAAAACCCCTTAAACTTTGTAAATAATTTTTCGGAAGTAAACATAGAATTGATTGATGAGATGCTGGAAGAATTAACCAAAAACAATTTTATTGATACCCTTGCCATAGCTAATGATATTAAGGAAAATGAACGAAAAATAAAGCATCATGGCAAAAGGGCAGACTCAATAATTAAAGGGATGCTTGAACACAGCCGAGCTAGTACCGGCATAAAAGGACCTACCGATATAAATTTATTAGCAGATGAATATTTACGGCTAGCTTACCACGGGCTTCGGGCAAAAGAAAAATCTTTTAATGCTTCATTAAAAACAGACTACGACCCTGCTGTAGGCAATATCAATATTATTTCTCAAGATATAGGCCGCGTAATACTTAACCTGATTACGAATGCTTTTTACGCGGTGGCCGAAAAGAAAAAACAAGTTGGCGAAGGATATGAGCCTGTAGTAGCTGTTAGCACGAAAAAGATAGGCAACAAAGTATTTATTACCGTAAAAGACAATGGCAACGGCGTTCCCCAAAAACTGATAGATAAAATTTTTCAGCCCTTTTTTACAACAAAGCCAACCGGACAAGGCACTGGGCTGGGTTTAAGCCTGAGTTATGATATTGTAACAAAAGTGCACAATGGCGAAATAAAAGTAACAACAGTAGAAGGTGAAGGCGCTGAATTTGTAATTGTTTTGCCTGTATAATTTATTAAAAGTTTGCCAGGTGACTATTAGATTTTACTGCCTTGTAGCCTATCGATGCTGTTTGTATGGAAATTTTCATTTTAAAGAAATAAAATATGGTGAGGAAACTGCCCAACGCAAGGCCAGCCAACACTTGTAATTGAAAATATTTGCTAAACAAAAAAGCCTTTCATTGATGAAAGGCTTTTAAAACTGTACCACGTACGGGACTCGAACCCGTGATTCCTCCGTGAAAGGGAGGCGTCTTAACCTCTTGACCAACGCGGCTTATTGCTAAAGGACGGCAAAGATAAGGAGTGGCAGTTTTGTAGCCAAATTTTTTAGAAAATAATTAATAGTTTATTGCAAAAAAATTAATCGTCGTCTTTTTCTAAAAGGTCAGGGCGCCTTTCTTCCGTACGTTTTATCGCCTCTTCGTGCCGCCACTGCTCAATCTTGGCGTGGTTGCCGCTTAATAAAATATCCGGTACCCGCCAGGTTCGAAATTCTACCGGGCGGGTATAAACCGGCGGTGCCAGCAAATTATCCTGAAAAGAGTCTGTCAACGCACTTGTTTCATCATTCAAAACACCTGGTAATAACCTGCCCACCGCATCTACAATTACCGCCGCCGCTAGCTCGCCGCCACTCAGCACATAATCTCCAATAGAAATTTCCCTGGTAACAAAATGGTCCCGCAGCCGCTGGTCAACACCCTTATAATGCCCGCATATCAGCAGCAAATTAGTTTTTAAAGAAAGCTCGTTGGCAATGTGCTGGTCAAACGTTTCCCCATCAGGCGTTAAAAAAATAACCTCGTCATAAGTAGTATCTTTCTGCAGGCATTCAATGGCATTTACCAATGGCTCAATCATCATCACCATGCCTGCGCCGCCGCCAAACTGGTAATCATCTACCTGAGCCCGGGCGTATTTAGTATAGTCACGCAGGTTAAGACAATTTACTTCCAGCAAGCCTTTCTCTTTTGCACGCTTCATTATAGAATGCGCAAACGGGCTATCCAGCAAAGCAGGCACTACACTTATAATATCAATCTTCATTGTGTAAATTAAAAAAGTAAAAAATATAGCGCATCAAAAATCCATAAAGCCATCAATATCCCGCTTGTCTTTTTTAGTAGGGCGCCCCACCTTGCTCTGGCGTTTGCCAGTATTAAAAGTAGCTGCCTGAAAAGTTATCCTGTCCAGCTCATCAGCAGGTGTAATATCACTATAATATGTAATTGCCTCGCTGTATTGCACCCGATGGCCCAGTAGCGCCATCACTTTTATAACCCATCTTTTACCTTCCGTCTTTACTTCGTATTCATCCCCAACCACCACTGGCTTCGAGGCTTTAATATTATCGCCCTTCAATTTTACCTTTCCATTATCACAGGCATCAGCCGCCTGGCTCCTGGTTTTAAACAACCGTATGGACCATAAATATTTATCTATACGGATCTTTTCTTTTTCCATCCTGCAAAATTAAATGTTTATTGCTTGCATTAGTATTTAGGTACGCGTTTCTTAAAATGGCCGGTTGCTAAAAGTAGCATTGTTGTCCGCCCCAATACAGCAGCCATGGTGATCATCGTTGTGTCACCCCCTTCTACGGCATACCTTTTTGGTACGCTTCCTCAACTTGCTACCTTGTCCGTTAATTGAAAGGCCCAGTTTTGAATATTGTAAATCCCATTGCGTTAACTTAACGTTTTCTAGCCGCAGGGGCTAAGCTCCCTTCTCCTTTGCAAAGGGTTTGGGGATAGGTAAAAAAGGAACAACCCTTAACTTAAACGCATTAACCGTGAACCTAAATTAACTCACAGCATTAAAAAACAGAATGATTGAACCTTACGGTAAAAACCATTTTTATTAGCCCATTAGGTAAAACAATGCGCTAATAAATTATAGAAACTTCCTCTTTAAATTAAACTGTTTAATAAATACCTCCAGCAGACAATACTTTTCCTTCCAAAAATGTAAAAATTTAACCCACCTGCTAATATCAGCCAAAACTGTTGTATTTTTCCATATACAAATTTTTTCTTTTCATCTTATTATTAAGACTAAATAAAATTTTACATGGGCGATAGTTTGCAAATTAAAAAAACACCGAAACAATATGATGTAGTTATTGTAGGTAGTGGCGCCGGTGGCGGTATGGCGGCTTATACTTTGGCCAACGCTGGCTTAAAAGTTTGCCTTTTGGAAGCAGGCGCTAATTTTGACCCTGCCATCCATTCGGCCCAATTAAAAAAACCATGGGAATCTCCCCGGCGCGGTGCCAGTACAAAGCTGCGACCCTTTGGCGATTTTGATGGTTGTTATCATGGCTGGGAAATTGAAGGCGAACCTTACACACACGCAGAAGGCACCCAATGGGATTGGTGGCGTGCCCGTATGGTAGGCGGCCGTACCAACCACTGGGGCAGGATTTCCCTTCGTTTTGGGCCTAAAGATTTTAGAGGCCATAGCGAAGATGGATTGGGCGATGATTGGCCTATAAGCTACGACGACGTTAAGCCATACTACGATAAAGTAGACCGTTTAATTGGCGTGTTCGGTACCAACGAAGGATTGCCCAACGACCCGGATGGTATTTTTTTACCACCCCCAAAGCCAAGGCTGCACGAAATATTTTTAAAAAATGCTGCCAAGGAGTTAAACATCCCCGTAATCCCATCGCGTTTGTCTATTCTTACAAAAGCAATTAATAAAGAACGTGGCTCTTGCTTTTATTGTGCCCAATGCGGCCGATCTTGTAAAATATATGCCGATTTTTCTTCTTCCTCCGTATTGATAAAACCAGCCATTGCTACCGGCAATGTAGACTTGGTTGTAAATGCTATGGCAAGGGAAGTAACGACCAACAAAGAAGGCTTGGCTACAGGCGTATCGTACGTAAGCAAAGAAGATATGCAGGAGTACCAGGTGCAGGGCAAAGTTGTGATATTAGCGGCTAGTGCGTGTGAAAGCGCAAGGCTGATGATGAACTCAAAATCTGCACAGCACCCTAATGGCATTGGCAACAGCAGCAATGTTGTTGGTAAATATTT
>JANXVN010000157.1 GCA_025351645.1 Ferruginibacter sp. | reverse complement strand
ATTATTTAAAGCATTCACTATTGTAAATTTAATGCCGTTAAGTTAAGGCATGCTCTGTATTTTACCTCACCCCCAACCCCTCTCCAAAGGAGATGGGAGCGTATCCCTCCGGGGCGAAAACCGCTTAACTTAACGTCATTGAATGTAAATTGATAATATTTTTTGCGGCATAAATATTATTATTTTTTAGGTAATATTAAAAATGCCTTGTTTGAGTGGTTTGATATAATGCCAAAAAATGAAATATCTTTGCCCGCTATTTATAAAACAACAAGCATGGACGAAAATTTTAATCCCGATAAACAACACACGCTTTTGGCGGCTGTAAGTATTTCGGGAACTGGTTTGCACACAGGTATTAATGTAGATATGACGCTAAAACCTGCCAATGCTGGTTTTGGGTTTCAGTTTCAACGTGTAGACCTGCCGGGTATGCCTATTATAAAAGCCGATTGCGACCTGGTAACAGATACAAGCCGCGGCACAACACTTGAAATTGGTGATGCAAAAGTGAGCACTGTTGAACATATACTTGCCGCATTGGTTGGTATGGGCGTAGATAATTGCCTTATAGAAATAAATGGCCCTGAAATACCCATAATTGATGGCAGCAGCGAACCTTTTGTTGAAATAATTGCCGCCACCGGCGTGCTGGAACAAGAAGCCACTAAAGCCTGGTACTCCATAGATACCAATATTAGCTACTACGATGAAGTAAAACGAGTGGAGATGACCTTGCTTCCATCACCCGATTACAAAATTACTACGCTCATAGATTTTAACAGCCCGGTTTTAGGCACGCAGCACGCCAGCTTAAAAACCATGCAAGATTTTAAGACAGAGATTGCACCCTGCCGGACATTTTGCTTTTTGCACGAATTAGAGGCATTGCTAGATAATAATTTAATAAAAGGCGGTGATATCAACAACGCTATTGTAGTGGTAGATAAACCAGTAACTGAAGCAGAAATGGACCGCCTGGCAATTGCCTTTGGCAGAGATAAAATAGAGATAAAAAGCGAGGGCTACCTAAACAACCTCGAGCTGCGTTTCCCTAACGAGCCAGCAAGGCATAAGTTGCTGGATGTAGTGGGCGACCTTGCCTTAATTGGGTACCCTGTTAAGGGGCATATTATTGCTAACCGACCAGGGCATAGCAGCAACGTTGAATTTGCGAAAAAGATAAAGAAGTACATTAAAAAAAACAAGCACACCAAAGATGTACCAACTTACAACCCAAACCAGCCGCCGATTTATACTTTGCAGCAAATTGAAAAAACCCTGCCGCACCGGTACCCATTTTTACTGGTAGATAAAATTATTGAGCTTACAGACAAACAGATAGTAGGCATTAAGAATGTTTCCTTCAATGAATACTTTTTTCAGGGGCATTTTCCGGGCAACCCCGTTATGCCTGGCGTTTTACAAGTAGAGGCCCTGGCACAAACGGGCGGCATACTTTGCATTAACGCCATGCCAGAAGGGCAATACGATACCTATTTTATTAAGATAGAAAATTGCAAGTTTAAGCAAAAGGTGGTGCCTGGCGATACTATGATACTTAAAATGGAGCTGATAGAACCTATCCGCCGCGGTATTTGTGTAATGAGGGGCAGCGTTTTTGTTGGCAGCAAACTCTGTACAGAGGGCGACCTTACAGCGCAATTAGTTAAAAGAAGTTAAAATTAAACCGCAGGCTATGCTGCACACGTAATTAAAGAGTAATTTCAAAATATAAAAGTTGGTTACTTCAATTTTCAAAAATTTTTAAATTGGTCATGATTCATCCGCATACATACATACATCCCAATGCAAAATTGGCCACCAATGTAAAAATTGACCCATTCAGCGTTATCCATCCCAATGTTGAAATTGGTGAAGGTACTTGGATTGGCAGTAACGTAACTATAATGGAAGGTGCAAGGATTGGCAAAAATTGCCGCATTTTTCCGGGCGCTGTAATAGCAGCCATTCCGCAAGACCTTAAGTTTGAAGGCGAACAGACCACCGTTGAAATTGGCGATAATACAACTATACGTGAGTTTGTAACCGTTAACCGGGGCAGCAAGGATAGGTGGACAACTAAAGTAGGCAATAACTGCCTTATTATGGCGTATAGCCACATTGCGCACGATTGTATTGTAGGCAATAATTGCATTATGAGCAACAGCACGCAAATGGCCGGGCATGTAACCATGGGCGATAATTCTATTTTAGCAGGCATGTGCGCCATCCATCAGTTTGTACAAATTGGGCAGCATGCTTTTATAAGCGGCGGTTCACTGGTTAGTAAAGATGTGCCGCCATATATTAAGGCCGGCCGTACGCCATTAAGTTATGCAGGCGTAAACTCTGTTGGGCTTAAACGCAAAGGTTTTTCAGTAGATAGGATTAATCAAATTTTAGATATTTACCGTATTATTTATAACAAGTCGATGAACACATCGCAGGCGCTAAATTTTATAGAAGAAGAATTGCCAGCAACCGATGAAAGGGATGAGATAGTTACTTTTATACGCGAAAGCGGCAGGGGCATCATCAAGCGTTTTACCAAAGGCAGTTTGGATGATGAATAAGATATAATCGCTTATTGCAATTGCACCAGCAAATAATATTTACATTCAGCTAGCGCATTCAATTTACCAATGCAAATTACCTTACTTAATGTTGGCAAACGATTTAACCGCGATTGGATTTTCCGGAATGTAAGCTATGACTTTTTGCCTGGTAAAAAATATGCCATAACTGGTTCTAACGGCTCTGGTAAATCTACCTTATTACAAATTTTAGCGGGCTCCCTAAGCCATAATGAAGGCAAGGTCAATTTTGTTGCGGGGCAAATGCCGATTGAAGAGGAAGATTATTTTAAGCATATTTCGATAGCAGCGCCTTATTTAGAATTGATTGAAGAAATGACCGCAGGCGAGTTTCTGCTTTTTCACCGCCAGTTTAAGCCTTTAACTATAGCTGACAAAGAAATACTACACATTGTGGGCTTAGAAAAAGCCATTAACAAACAGATACGATATTATAGCAGCGGCATGAAGCAAAGGTTAAAATTAGCACAAGCTTTTTTCTGCGATTCTCCCGTTTTATTGCTGGATGAGCCTACTACTAACCTAGATGCAGAAGGCATTGCAGTGTACCAGCAATTGATAGATAATTATACCGCCAGCAAATTGGTAATTATCAGCAGCAACGACTTGCAGGAATATGCTTTTTGCGATGCGGTGATTGCTATTGGGGATTTTAAATGAGGCTGTTGCGCTGTATTCCTATCTATTAATTAAAGCTGCGCAAACTCAATGCTGTCGTATATTGTAGCTATCGTCAATGTAAAGCCAAGCCGATCAAATTCTATTAGCTCATCGATACTTTCAAACGTTTGGTACTTCCATACTTGGCTATTTTCAATACGTGAGTACACTTCCACCATAATTTCTTTTTGCGCTATTAGCACATAGTAATTAAGTGTTTCTATGCGCTTGTAATATTTTAGTTTTACTTCTCTATCGTATAATGCAGTAGAATCTGAAAGTACTTCGAAAACTATGGAAGGGTTCTTAACAAGTAAATCTGTGCCTTTTAAATCGTCATTGCAAGTATAAATCAAATCAGGATAAACATAAAATTGCTCCTTCTCAATTTCCAATTTCATACCATCAATAAAAACCTCGCAACCTTGTTTTTTAATTGTTCTTAAAGACATTCCAACATTTAAAACAATATTATTATGATTTTTAGTGCCGCCAGCCATGGCAAATAATTCTCCATGGTAAAAATCATTTTTAACTTCACTATTTTCTTCAATAGCCATGTACTCAGCAAAACTGTATTTTTTATTCCCTTTAGATGTTGCGTAATCCATAGCTGTAAATTTTAATTGTAAGTTCAACTTATCTCCTGCTGGCAATCAGCAAATTCAAATCCGTATATTTTAAATCAAACCTTTCGCTTAAATAAAAATTGGTAAGGCTTCCTTTAAACATATAAATGCCGCTGCGGATATTTATCTTGTACCAAACTACATTTTCTATGCCACCATCATCGGCAGTTTCCAGCAACAAAGGCATCAATACATTGCTGATTGCTTGTGAGGCCGTACGGGCAAAACCGCTGGGTATATTCGGCACACAATAATGTATCACATCATATTTCCTAAAAACAGGCTTTTCGTGCGTAGTAACATCGCTGGTTTCAAAACAGCCACCCCTATCGATGCTTACATCGACTATTACCGTTCCCGGCCTCATCTGGCTCACCATTTCTTCACTAACTACAATGGGTGTACGCCCGCCGGTACTGCTTAAAGCGCCTACAGCAACATCGCAGGTTTTTAATTGCTTGGCTAATATTTTTGGTTCAATTACAGATGTCCACAAACGCCCGCCAATATTATTCTGCAATCTTTTTAGCCTGTAAATGCTGTTATCAAAAATTTTTACGCTGGCACCCATTGCCAATGCCGTACGGGCCGCATATTCGCCTACTATGCCAGCACCTATAATAATTACTTTAGTTGGTGGTATGCCGCTGATGCCGCCTACCAATACGCCTTTTCCATGGTTGGCGTTGTTTAAATATTGCCCGGCAATAAGCATTACCGCACTACCCGCAATCTCGCTCATGCTGCGTACAATGGGGTTATGCCCGCTATCATCTTTCAGGTTTTCAAAACTTAAGGCCGTTATCTTTTTATCCATCATTTTTTGAAGGATCTCTTTTTTCATCACTGCTAAATGGATGGGCGAAATTATGTACTGGTTAGGCTTTAGCAGCTCGCATTCGCTTTCGCTAACGGGCGCACTTTTTACCATAATATCACACTCAAATACTTCCTTTTTATCGTATGCAATCTTTGCGCCTGCATCGCTGTAATCTTTATCGCTATAACTCGCTCCTTCGCCTGCATTAGTTTCTATTACTACTTTATGCCCGTTGGCAACCATAACGCCTACTGCTTCCGGGGTAAGCGCTATACGGTTTTCGTTAAAAGATGTTTCTTTAGGTATACCAATGTATAATTCTTCGCCCTTAGGTTTTACATCCAGGGTCTCTTCTAAAGTTTCGTAGCTAAAAGAAGGGGATACAAATGGTTTTGATGTTGCCATGATATTTTACAATTGAAACGTACAAATTACAAATTAATTTTCAGCTTTCGGGTATTAGTGGCGATTGCGCTAATGTTAATATGCAAAGTGCCATCCGGAAATATCCCTGGTGCTTTTTCAGGCCACTCTACAAAACAGGTATTGCCAGAGTATAAGCAATCTTCCACACCTGCCTGTAACGCCTCTTCTTCATCATTTAAGCGATATAAGTCGATGTGATAAATAAGTGCTCCATTAGCTGTAGTGTATTGATTGATAATAGAAAACGTTGGGCTACTGATATTTCCTTGTACGCCCGCAGCTTCGCAAACAGCGTGCACAAATGTGGTTTTGCCAGCCCCCATTTCGCCATGCAACGCAAACACTTTGTACCCGGTGGTGGCGGTGTTAAAAGTTTGTACAGCTTGCTGTATATCCTCTAAAGTAAAAATTAACTCCATGTTGCAAAGATATTTTCCTTCTATAGCAAATAGGTACCATTTGCAAAGAATAATTTTGCAGTATGGAAAAAGTAGAATGGAAAGTAGAGGGGATGGACTGCACCAACTGTGCATTGACGATTTCGAAATACCTTAACAAGGAAGGCTTACAAAATGTAAAAGTGAATTTTATTGGCGGAGATGTAAGCTTCGGCATGACTGGCAACAAATCAAAGGAGCAACTAGCCAAAGGCATAGCTGGCTTAGGTTATACGGTTTCTAACGAACCAGGGATACCTATAAAAAAACAGCCGTTCAAACTGTTTTCGAATCACTTGCAACGGTTTTTATTTTGCCTTCCTTTTACTGCTGTTTTAATGCTGCACATGCTGCCATGGCATATCCATTTTTTAATGGACCCATGGATACAGCTAGCCATTTGCCTGCCGGTTTATATAGTAGGCATGGGCTATTTTGGTGTAAGTGCCATTAAAAGCTTGCGGGGCGGCGTACCTAATATGAACGTTTTAATTGCCATTGGCGCCACTGCGGCGTTTATTTATAGCCTTATCGGCACCATTGGCAATTATGGCATGGACTATGTTTTTTACGAAACAACGGCCACCATTATTACGCTGGTATTTTTGGGCGAATGGGTAGAGCACCGGTCTGTCGCCACCACGCAAAAGGAATTAAACAAGCTCGCCGGACAGCAAAAGGTAATGGCTAACATGATTGCTTTTGATGATGAACATAAAGAAAATATTTTTCCGGTAGAAAATAACCAGCTTCGGGTAGGCGACCTTATCTTAATAAAAAGCGGCGAACAGGTACCTACAGATTGTAAGATACTCTGGGGCGATGCACATGTAAACGAAGCATTGCTTACAGGCGAAAGCAGCCCGGTACGCAAGCAAAAAAAGGATGCGCTGATTGGCGGAAGCTTGTTAACAGATGGCACCGTAAAAGCCCAGGTTACCGCAACCGGAAAAGATACTGTGCTAAGCAATATTTTAAACTTAGTAAAACAGGCGCAAGGCGAAAAGCCGCCCATACAACAACTGGCAGATAAGATAAGCGCCATATTTGTACCGGTTGTTTTAAGTATTTCAGTACTTACTTTTTTTATAAACCATTTTGCTTTTAATGTAGATGCCACTAGCTCATTAATGCGCAGCATTGCGGTACTGGTAATAAGCTGCCCTTGTGCAATGGGGCTTGCAACGCCCGCTGCTATTGCAGTTGGGCTTGGAAGGGCTGCAAAAAATGGCATCCTCTTCCGCAATGCAAAAAGTTTGGAGTTGTTTAAAAACATCAGGACTGTTGTTTTTGATAAAACCGGGACGCTTACAAAAGGGCAATTTAAAATAAGCAGTTTTGATGCTGGCAACATGCCAGAAGAAGATTTTAAGTGCATTATTTTTTCGCTTGAAAAATACAGCAACCATCCCCTTGCGAAAGCAATTACAACGGAGTGGAAAACAAATAATGCCATTGCCTGGAAACAGATTGACGAGATAAAAGGCGTAGGCATGCTGGGCAAAGATGCAGAAGGAGATGTGTACCAATTAGGTAATAATAACCCTGAAAATAGGGAAGGCAATACAAAGCCGCATACTGCCTATCTTACCAAAAACAATGTATTGATAGGTTGGCTAAATATGGATGACGAGATTAGGGAAGAAGCCAAAGAAGTGATTAATTACCTGCACTCAAAAAATATAAAAACTATTTTGTTAAGCGGCGATAGTTTGGAAAGATGCAAAAAAGTAGCGGATACATTAGGCATTGACGAAGTGTATGCCCAACAAAAACCTGCGGATAAGCTACAGGCAATAGAAAAATTGAACAACATCAACCCAACGGCTATGGTGGGCGATGGTATTAACGATGCGCCGGCATTGGCAAAAGCAACCATCGGCATATCTATGAGCGATGCATCTCAATTAGCTATGCAGAGTGCTCAGGTTGTTTTAATGAATAAAGGCATACAGCGTTTGCCATTGGCATTAGGGCTGGGCAAACATACTTTTACTACTATAAAGCAAAACTTGTTCTGGGCATTTATTTACAATATTGTAGCCATACCTGTAGCCGCGGTTGGCTTGTTGCACCCGGGTGTTGCTGCACTGGCAATGGGGTTTAGCGATGTGGTGCTGGCTATTAATTCGGTACGGTTGAACTTTAAAAAAGTGCTTTAATTTTTGTACATTTGAAAAGAAAAAAAATCCTTTTGCCAACATTTTCAGACATAATTGAAGAAGTAGTTTCGCTAGAGACCGAGCAGATAGAAGAGATGAAAGACATCCTTTCGAAAGTGCTTATTGAAAGAAGAAGGGCTTCTTTCTTAAAAAATCATGAAGAAACTTTAAAAGATGCTGCTGAAGGAAAATTATTTAGTTCTAATAATTCTGGAGAAATAGCACAATGGCTGAAAAATTTATGATAAAACTTACATTTAGTAAGGCTTTGGAAAGGGCGTATAGGAAATTAATAAAACCCAATCCTGAAAAAGCAATAGGTATTTTAGAAAAAATATTGTTGTTCCAAAATAACCCTCAGCATCCATCCTTAAATACCCATAAGCTAATTGGAAATTTATCCAATCTTTATGCTTTTAAAATTGAGTACGATTTGCGTATAACTTTTACCTGGCAAAGCGATGCAGAAATATATGTAGAAAACATTGGCACACATGATGAGGTGTATTAAAATCAATACACCTATGGATACTATCAATCAAATACTAAAACAATACTGGCATCATGATACTTTCCGCCCCTTGCAGGAAGATATTATCAATGCGGTATTGGAAGGAAAAGATACTTTGGCCTTACTTCCCACCGGCGGTGGAAAATCTATCTGTTTTCAGGTTCCCGCATTGATGAAAGAAGGTATTTGTTTGGTGATTAGCCCGCTGATTGCTTTGATGAAAGACCAGGTACAGAACTTAAAAAATAAAGGCATCAACGCATTGTCCATTTACTCCGGCATGAGTTTTTTAGAAGTAAAGAATACGTTGCAAAACGCGGCTTATGGCAACTACAAATTTTTATATGTATCGCCAGAAAGGCTGGAGACCAATTTATTTTTAGATTATTTGCCCAACATGAACATCAATTTAATTGCGGTAGATGAAGCGCATTGCATCTCTCAATGGGGATACGATTTTAGGCCGCCTTACCAGCGTATTGCCCAGCTAAGGGAGTATTTGCCCAACACGCCAATATTGGCGTTAACTGCTTCTGCAACGATAGAAGTACAAAATGATATTTGCGAAAAATTGCAGTTCGGTAAAAACCAGCAGCGCTTCCAGCAATCTTTTGCCAGGCCAAACCTTTCGTACAGCATTTTCAATGTGCCATCTAAACAAAACAAATTATTAGAGATACTTACCAACGTAAAAGGCAGTGCCATTGTGTATTGCAAAAGCCGAAGGCACACTAAAGATGTTGCTGACCTTTTGTTAATGAATAAAATAAATGCTAGCTACTACCACGCAGGCCTTAGTAATGAGGAAAGAAATAAGCGGCAGGAAGATTGGATAACCAATAAAACCCGTGTGATGGCTTGTACCAACGCTTTTGGCATGGGCATAGATAAACCGGATGTAAGAGTGGTAGTACATTATGAAGTACCCGACTGCCTCGAAAATTATTACCAGGAAGCTGGCCGTGCAGGGCGTGATGGCAAAAGGGCCTACGCTGTTTTATTGTACAACAGCAAAGAAATAGCCGACCTGCAATTGCAAACAAATATCCGTTATCCCGATAGGGAAGAAATAAAAAAAGTTTACACTGCAGTAATGAACCACCTGCAAATTGCTGCTGGCAGCGGCGAAGGCATAAGTTTTGATTTTGATATTGGGGTATTTGCAACGGCCTTTAAATTAAATATACTTACCGCTACTTATGCCATCAAAACATTAGAGCAAGAAAGTATCTTAAGCTTCAACAACATTTTTTTTAAGCCTTCAACAATACTATTTACAATTGATAAGGACGAGCTGGTTGATTTTGAACAACATAACCCGCAATTGGAACCTGTTATTAAAGGCTTGCTAAGATCTTATGAAGGCATCTTTGATTTCGCTACTACTATCAATGAAGCACAGTTGGCAAACTTTATACAAAAAAAATTGCCCGATGTAGTTTTGCAATTGCAAAAGCTTCATCAACTGGGCGTAATTAATTATGCGCACCGAAAAGACAAGCCACAAATAACGCTATTTCAAAACAGGATGTATGCTGATAGTTTTGTAATAAACCTTGCTGATTATTTAAAACGCAAGCAAAATTTTGATACCCGTGTACAAGCCATTACCAAATACGTGCAACAAACCATTATGTGCCGTAGCCGGATGATAGCCGCTTATTTTAACGATAAAAATGTAAAAGCGTGTGGCATTTGCGACAACTGCATCAACCAAAATGACCTGGTTATAAGTACCGAGGAATTTGAGATGATAGCCACAAAAATTTTTGAGGAAATTACTTTATCGCCTTTAGTGCCCAAAGACCTGATAAAAAAGTTATCCGGCATTAAGAAAGAAAAATTTTGGAAAGTGGCTGACTATTTACAAGCAGAGAAGAAAATTATTGTATCTAAAAGTGGCGCAATGGAAAAGGCTTAGTTTACTATCCAATTAATTGAAACATCTCCAATCAATAATTACAAAAGGCACATTCCAACAAAAAATAGTAAAGTAAATTAGCAATCATTGGAGCTATTTACAAAATAAAAAAGGGACCAAGATAGAAATCTAGTCCCGCTTTAAAATCCAATATCCTATGAAAAACCGAAACGAAGATAATAGGTTCTCCCATCTTTTGCAAGCTTTTTATAATTTATTTATAAAAATTCACCTAAAATAAATTGTACTTTTTACAATTTATTTTCATTTTAATAACGGTAACCAATGTTTTTAATCTATTTATTAAAAACGTATTTTTTTTGTTTAAATAGATAACTAGCTCCCTGGTACCAGGCAATAGCATCGTTTGTAAGGCTATCTTCCTGCGTAATTTGTATTGCTGCACCCGTTAAAAAATCTGGCAGGTATAAAGCTGCTTTTTTGGGGGGCGATAAAATAACCAGCTTATTATTTTTTATAAAACCCATATTTTGGTAAGTGCTTATAAACACCCTATCCCTATCAATGGGCGTGCGGTAGATGTCGAACCCCAAAAAACGGCTGGTGTAATTTATGTTCATCATGCCCAACACTGTTGGCGCAAGGTCTATCTGGCTGGTAAGGCGCTCTTCCATAACTGGCATTATTAGCCGCGGCGCATAAATAAAGCAAGGTATATGGTAGCGGTTTACGGGCAGGTCTGTTTTGCCTGCGCTACGGCTGCAATGGTCTGCCACAATTACAAATATTGTGTTGTTAAACCAGGGCTTTGCTGCTGCATCCGTTAAAAATTTATGGATGGCGTAATCAGTATATTTTACCCCGCCCTGCATGCTTTGCGAAGCCGAAGGTATATCTATCCTTCCATCAGGATAAGTATAAGGGCGATGGTTACTAATGGTCATCAAATGATTAAAAAATAGCTTTCCATCAGCATAACTTTTATCGCATTGCTGCAGGCAAAAATTAAATGCCGCTTCATCATCTACTCCCCAGGCAGTTGTATGGTTAACCAGCTTTTCCGGTATATCCCTTTTATCTAAAACGGTGTAGCCACTGTGGCTAAAAAAATAGCCCATGTTGTCAAAAAAACTATTGCCGCCGTAAATAAAATTTACCTCGTAACCTTTATTTTTTAATACGCTGCCCATTGTAAACATGTTTTCGTTATTAGGGCGGCGTACAATAGATTGCCCGGGCGTGGGCGTTATAGCCAGCGCCAATGCTTCCAGTCCACGTACTGTGCGGGTGCCAGAGGCATAAAAGTTTTTAAAGAAAAGGCTATGCGGTATCAGCGAATCGAGGTAGGGCGTAATGTTTTCTTTATTGCCAAAATATGTAAGGTAATCGCCGCTCAGGCTTTCTACGCTTATTAACACTACGTTCCATTTTTTTTCGGCGCTATCGTTTTTAATTATACGTTCTACGCTTAAGGGGTCTTGCACAAAAGTTGCATTGCTGGTTTGCAGTTGCTGCCGTAAAATTTTAATATTTGCTGTATCGTTTTTGGTAAGATAAAAACGGTTATAATCTAATTCGTTGTTCCAAAAGGCAGCACCAAATTCGTACACGCCATTACCGCCAAGCTCGTTGATGTAATTGTTTTTGCTGATGTTTTTAAAGCGGTTATTAACTAAAAAATATCCTGCCAGCGGCAGTAATAAAAAACTTAAAAAGTAAAGCGTTCGTTTGCCAAAATACATGCTGCCCGATTGAGAAGCAGCCAACTTTTTTCTAACAACAAAAAGCAGGAATAGTACCACAAATACTACGATAGAAATAATCACCGGCATGTTATAAGATTCCTGGATATTGCCTAATACTTCGTTGGTGTATACCAAATAATCTACCGCAATAAAATTGAAGCGTACATTAAACTCGTTCCAAAAAATAATCTCGCTGCCAGCTATTGTAATTATTATAAAGATGATGATAAAAAAAAGCAGGAACAATGGCACCCGTTGAATTTTCTTCCGATAAAAACTATCGTTTATAAGCCAGCAATATAATGCTACAGGGATAGCGAAAAAACTACTGACAACCAAGTCGTAAAACAAGCCAACCAAAAAAATACCAACAATATGTACAGGCGAAAAATCGATGCTGGATAAACTTTTTACAAATAATACTATCCTGGTAATAAGGCTTACAGTACAGATAATCAGCGTTAGCAATAATACCGGGCCAAAGCGCTGGTTAAAAAAAGCTGTCATTTTTTTCATGGCACAAAATTAATAAAGCAACCGTTCATAATGAAGGTTGCTTTATAAATGGCATTAAGTGCTTTTAAAAAATGGTTAAAACCAGTTGGTAGTTTTTTTAGTGCTTCGCCCGCCAAGCCCCAGTGCGCCTAATAAAGAGCGCACAATAGTATTTCCGGCGGTACGTACCATGCTTTTTACAATACTGTTGTTGGCTACTTTTTCAAAAGTAGATTCTTCTTCTTTTGCAGGCTTTTTATCTGCTGCTTGCTGTTGTATTTTTTCTGCAGCTTCCTGCAGCTTAGCAGTTAGTATTTCATAAGCGCTCTGGCTATCGATAACCTGGTTGTATTTGGCTGCTATTTTCGATTTGCTTACAATCGTATCTATTTCAGCATCTGTCAGCACATCCATCCTGCTGCGGGGCGAGCATAACATCACTTGTGCTAAAGGAGTTGGAATGCCTTTTTCATTTAGCATAGTTATTAAAGCTTCGCCGATGCCTAACTGCGTTATAAGGTCGTCGGTTTTATAAAAACTTGTTTCGGGGTAATTGTCTGCCGTTAGTTTTATTACCTTTCTATCAGCAGCTGTAAACGCTCTTAGCGCATGTTGTACTTTAAGGCCCAGTTGTGCTAAGATGCTTGCGGGCACATCCATAGGGTTTTGTGTGCAAAAGAAAATGCCAATGCCTTTAGAACGTATCAGCTTTACGATGGTTTCAATCTGTTGCAGCAAAGCACTGCTGGCTTCCTGAAAAACAAGGTGGGCCTCATCAATAAAAATTACCAGTTTAGGCTTATCGAGGTCGCCTTCTTCGGGGCAGGTAGCGTATAATTCTGCCAGCATCTGCAACATAAATGTGCTGAAGAGTTTTGGCTTATCCTGCAAATCAGTAACCCTTAAAATATTTACCATGCCACGGCCGGTATCGTCAATGCGCATTAAGTCGGACACTTCAAAACTTTTTTCGCCAAAAAATATATCGGCGCCTTGCTGCTGCAGTTCTATCACTTTACGCAGTATGGTACCTGTGCTGGTAGTAGATATTTTGCCGTACGTTTTTTCAATTTCATCTTTGCCTTCATCGCCGATGTATTGCAGCACTTTTATAAAATCTTTAAGGTCGAGCAAAGGCAATTTGTTGTCATCGCAGTACTTAAATATTAGTGCTACTACCCCGCCCTGGGTATCATTCAGTTCTAATATCTTGCTTAACAAAACCGGACCAAATTCGCTTACGGTTGCCTTTAGCCGCACGCCTTTCTGGTTGCTTAGGGTTAGCAGTTCTGCCGTAAATTGTTCCGGCTTGTAATCCATATTTATTTCTTTGTAGCGGCTTGTTACTTTATCGTTTACAGCGCCAATGGCTGCAATACCGCTTAAGTCTCCTTTAATATCCATCAATAAAACGGGCACGCTGGCATCGCTTAAAAACTCGCTGATCATTTGCAGGGTCTTGGTTTTGCCTGTACCTGTGGCACCGGCAATAAGGCCATGGCGGTTCATTGTTTTTAAGGGAAGATAAATGCCTGCTTCGGCTATTACTTCGCCATTTAACATAGCAGCACCAATTTTTACGCTTTCCCCTTTAAAAGTATACCCCGCTGCAATGGCGGCTATAAAATCATCTTTTTGTGGCATGTGTAATTTTTTGGAAAGATACAAATGGCAGCGTAATACGCTTAACTTTTTTATGGCCTACACTAAAAGTAGCCGCAGTAAATACGCCCCATAACTGGTGGAAAAAGATCAATAAAGAACCGATGTAAAAGAGTGTAGCCTCCCTGCCCTCCAGAGGAGGGTTCCTGAAGCACTCAAATTTTTGACACTACCACAAATCGCAGGGTTGGGAACCCTCCTTTGGAGGGCAGGGAGGCAGCATTTGCTTAAACAAAAAAATTTACAAGGCCAGCTTCTTAAAATACTTGCCGATAACAGGAAGCTGTGGCAGTTCCTTTTTTTCAACATTGCCGATAAACCATAAATAAGCAGCAGTAAGAATGGTAGCGATGGTGATGCCAAAAAATGGGTTTTGCCAAAAAGAGGTAATGCCTTTGTGCACAAAAAATAACAGCACTACTATTACAATGTAGGCCACTAGTTTTTTCCATGGGTAAGGTATTCGGTACTCTTTTTGCCCCCACACAAACGAGGCAACCATCATGCTGCCGTAACAAATAAAAGTGGCCCAGGCGCAGGCATGGTAACTATATTGGGGGATGAAAACAAAGTTAATGATGGTAGTAATTGCTGCGCCGCCCACAGTTATCCAGGCGCCTGCACTGGTTTTGTTGCCCAGCTTATACCACACACTTAAATTATAGTAGATGCCAATAAACATATTAGCCAGCAGCAGGATGGGCACTACTGATAAGCCAGTCCAGTATTTTGGGCCGATAAAATGTTTCCAGATGGGCATGTAGAGGCTCACCGCTAAAAACATGAGGCAAATAATAATAACGAAGAACTTCATTACCCTGGCAAATACGCGCTGTGGGTTTTGCCCTTCGGCCTGTTTAAAAAAAAAGGGCTCTGCACCCATGCGGAAGGCTTGTATAAACAGTGTGATGAGGATGGACAATTTATAACAGGCCCCGTAAATAGCTACTTGTACATCTCTTTGTACATTGGTGCCCGGCAGCCACCATTTTAGCATTAGCCGGTCAAATACTTCATTTACCATACCGCCCATGCCTACAATAATGAGTGGCAAAGAATACACCATCATCTCCTTCCACAACCTTACATTGAACTTAAAGCGTACCTGTGCAATTTCTGAAGATAGCAGCAGCAGCGTAACAATAGATTGGATAAGGTTGGCCAGTATTACATAATATATAGGGTTTATTTTTGGCGCAGGCTGGTAAAACAAGCTTACCCAACTATTAGCATCCAGCGAAACGGCTTTGGAACAATAACCGATAAAGAACCAGGTAAAAAAAACATTAAAAAATATACCGGCGATGGTTACAAAAGCAAATTTTAATGGCCTGCCTTGCTGCCGCAGCCTTGCTAAAGGAATTCTGCTTAGCGCATCGAAAGCTACTATAAAAATGGCCAGTTGAATTATTTCCGGATGATTGCTTACCCCGATGGCGCTGCCAAATGCCGACCTGCAAACCCATAGCAGCAGTGTAAATACAATGGTAGAAAAGAAGAGCGATAAAAAGGAAGTGCTATAAATGGTGCCTTTATTTTCTTCTGTAGATGAAAACCGGAAATACCCCGTTTCAAAACCATAAGTAAAAATGATGTTGAGTATAGGAAGTGCGGAATATATAAGGGTCATCATGCCATAATCAGCAGTAGTGATATTGCTTGAATAAGTAAGATAAGGTGTTAACAAATAATTTATTAGCCTTGCCGCAATAGAACTAAGCCCATACCACACTGTTTGCGACGCTAAATTTTTAATACTGCTCAAGTAGAAACTGTTTAGCCACAAATTTACTTGTATAAATTTTAATATGCTCCTATTGTGCTTTTTAGATTTTTTCAAAAATTAAAACTTCGTTATTGGTTTAGTACATACAAGCTGTATTATCATTATTTTATGTTTTACAGCTGTGCTGATAATAGATGTAAAATTTTTATGCTATTTTAGCTTACTAAAAACTAACCTGTATATGAAAACAATAAAAAACATGATGCTACTGATTGTGGCAGCAGTAAGCTGTTCAACCAGTTTTGCACAAGCACGTTTGGCAACGGCCGAATACCAAAAAACCAACCAGCCCGCTGTTGCGGCGGATATTCCTTTTACAGAAAAAACGGTGAACAAAGCTATTGAAGACCAGCTGCAAAAATTGGGTTATCGAGGCAAGGATACAAAAGGTTATGTAACGTATAAAGGCGTGCACCTGCCTGCCTTAGGGCCTGATAGTTATGACCTTTATTTTAAGACCGACCGTAAAAGCAAAAAAGAAAAAGATGCTACTACAGTAACGCTGATGATATCTAATGGCTACGAAAAATTTATTGGCGATACTACTAATAGCCAGGTTATAACCAATGCCAAAAATTACCTTGATAGCCTTACAGCAAAAGTTGCCGCTTACGATTTAGAGCAACAAATAGCCGACCAGGATGGATTGGCAAAAAAATCTTCTAAAAAATTGGCGGGCATTATAGATGATGGGCAAAGCCTGCAGAAGAAAAAAGCGAAGCTTGAAAATGAAATATCCAACAATTTAAAAGACCAGGAAAGCCAGAAAATAGCTGCCGATAAAGAACAGCAAATTTTGCAGACGCTGATGGGAAAACGCAAACAATAATCTTTTTTGCAATTCGTTTATAAGCCTGCAATACAAGTTGCAGGCTTTTTTTACTTATTAAAACTGGCTTTGTAGCTATATGAAACTTTGGACGTATTCTTTGTGGCTTAGTATTTTATCTTGCTGTTTATTAGGCATTATTTGCCTGCTGCCAAACCCTTACAGCGTATTTGTATGGGGCAAGGCACAAGTAGAAGCAGGGGTGCTATTTCCGGTTTTATTATTATGCTGGACGGCTGCCCTATTTGCCTTTGCACTCAATAACATTTTTATAGATAAAGCAGTTGCTGATAGGAGCATAACTATGGGTACTCTTTTAAAATGCCTGCCTTCGCTTTTAAACCTACCTGCACTTCTTTCTTTTGTATGGTTTATTTACCGTTGGTGCAAGGGAAAGCCCTAGCCATTAATCGGGTTGTTTAAACCTGGGATCGCTTATCATAGTGGCATCCTTTAAAGCCATTAAAAAAGATAATAGGTCTGCCTTTTGCTGGTTGGTCATTACTATCTTTTTTCTTAGTAGCGTATCAAGCGTAGGCTGGCTACTATTTATGCCGGTGCGGTAATGCTCAATAACTTTATTAAGGCTATACATACGCCCATCGTGCATGTACGGGCCTGTAAGCGTAACGTTCCGCAGGCTAGGCACTTTAAATTTTAACGAGTCTGCCGGGTTGCCGGTAATGGCCATCCTGCCTTTATCTTTCAATTTATCATTTGCCCCAATGCCGTTGTTGCGAAAAGAATTATCGGTAAATAATGGTTCTTTATGGCAACTGTTACAATTGGTTAAAAAAACTGTGTAGCCTAATTTTTCGCTTACAGTAAAACTATCTTCGCCACGTTTTACTTTATCGTATTTAGTGTTGTAAGATTGTATGCTGCCCGTAAATTGTGCCAGCGCCTTCAATAAATGCTGGCTGTTAATGGTGGCATCTGCAAAAGCAATTTTAAAAAGGCGGACATAGCTTGTATCTCCCTTTAATTTTTTTAGTACATTTTCCAGCGTTTCGGCCATTTCATTTGTAGCGGTTAAGGGCGATAACGGCTGCACTTCTATATGGTTGATGCCGCCATCCCAATGCAGCTCTTTTTGCCAGGCAATATTAAAAAGCCCAGGTGCGTTCCGGGTAGTAAAGCTGTTGTTAAAGCCATGGCTAAAATCATGGTCGAATGTAGAAAAAGCGGCAAATTGCTGGTGGCAGCTGGCGCAGGAAAAGTTGCTGTCTTTACTAAGCCTGGCGTCATAAAATAATTTCCTCCCTATTTGAAAGCCTTCTTCTGTAAGCGGATTATTAGCAAAAATATTAGTGGGCGGCACTGGCCAGCCTTTGGGCATTACCAACTTTAAGTAAGTTAGTTTGTGTGTTGGAGGGCGCATAAAAGCAGTGCCAATCATAACAACCAATAACAATAATATAGTAATTTTTATTTTCAAGCTGATGATAATCGGATTTACTGCTGCACAATTTTTATCAATTCAAAACAAGCGGCATAATTATCTGCGATAGCAGCCGACATTGTACCCGGCGTCATAAATACCGGTGTTTCTATAATTTTCAGGTTATGCCTTGCATTCCATAGCTTGCCAATATCTGCCTGTATAAATATTTCTGTATTTTCTTTTTTTAATAAGATAAGAGGCGCATCAAAATTTATAGTAACCCTGCGCAGTGAATTATTAACCCCGGCAAACCCACCGATATGGTATTCTACCTTATTGTTTACAACCGTGCTTTGCGGCGAATTACCCTCTAGCTTAAACATGATATAGCCATTGTTCCAGGTCCAGAACATGCCGTTTAAAGGGTCAAGCGCATCAGTTTGGGCACCGCTTACATTTTTTAAGCTATCTACACCAATTAAAAAAGAAAATGAACTATACTTGCCAGCGGGCATTGAAAAAGAAAAACTTTTAGTGGCCGTATCTTCTTCATTTATAAGATGATAGCTTTCGTTTTCTTTACTGATTTTTTTATCGGCCATCTGCAGCTGCACATTGCTGATATAGTATTTTAATTTACTGATGGTGTAGGTTTCATCCCAGCAATTTGTATAGGCAACGCTATCTAAAACCAGGGGCACTTTGTTAACAGTATTTACAAATGTTACCTTTAAATTAGCAACTGGCGTTTGCTCAATGGCGGCTGATATAAATAGCTGCATCAATAAAAATAATAAACTGCACCTGGCCATCATCATAAATCGTGTTTAACTTTCATCCTGCCCTGCTTTATTTCGCCGGTTTTCTTTTTGGTGTTAATTCGTTTTTCTTTGGCGCCCTTGCTAACCCGGGTAGGTTTTCTCTGTTTAGGCACTATCAGCGCCTTAGTTACCAGCACGTTCATTTTTTCAACCACTAACAATTTATTGCCTAACTGGCTGCGTTCTTCCTGGCTTTTTACCAGCAAAAAACCATCTGCGTTTATCTTATTTTTTAATTTATCGGCTACAAGGCTTTTTTCTTCTTCTGTAAGCAAACCGGTACTGGCAACGTTCCAATAGCCTTCCACCATGGTTTCTACCTTGTTAACATTTTGGCCTCCTTTGCCACCACTGCGGGCTGTCTTAAATTTTATCTCTGCCACAATATCCATATTCAAATTTACGATATTTATAAATGTGTTGCCAAACCGTTCATTTTGGTATCTTTATTATAATCCGTAAAAAAAATTACATTTGCAAGTAACGAATAAAGAGTTGATGTTAAAACGTATCTACCATTCAATAACCGAGCGAAAGCTGCAAGGCAAAAAATCTTTTGCCGTATTAATTGACCCGGATAAGGTTGATGATGATAGTTTAGAACAATTGATAGCACTTTCTGTAAGCGCTAAAGTAGATTACTTTTTAGTTGGCGGAAGCCTGGTGATTTCAAATTACCTGGATGAATGCCTTCAGCTTATCAGAAAAAATTGCACCATCCCCACTATATTATTTCCCGGTAGCCCTTCGCAGGTAAGCAAATATGCAGATGCATTGCTGTACCTATCTGTAATAAGCGGGCGCAACCCAGAGCTGTTGATTGGCCAGCATGTAGTATCGGCCCCTTTTGTAAAAAAAAGCGGGCTGGAAATTATGCCTACTGGTTATATGGTGGTAGATGGCGGTGCGCCAACCACAGTTTCTTACATTAGCAATACAAGCCCTTTGCCTGCGGATAAAAATGAAATTGCCATGTGTACCGCCATGGCTGGCGAAATGTTAGGCATGGGCCTGATATATATGGATGCCGGAAGCGGCGCCAAACGCCCCATTAGCGAAAGCATGATAGAAAAGGTAGCACAATGTATTGAAGTACCATTAATTGTTGGTGGCGGCATAACAGACCCGGAAAAAGCTTATTTAAACTGCAAAGCCGGCGCAGATGTTATTGTAGTTGGCAACGCCATTGAAAAAGATACGGCGCTTATTAAAGAAATGGCGGCTGCGGTGCATAGCATTGCGGTAAAAATTTAACGCTTAATCTATTTAAGCCTCAACTATCAATGCCCGATAAGTTAAGGATTTAAATGATTGTCTTTACCTCACCCAAACCCTCTCCAAAGAAGAGAAAAGGTCTTAACTTAACGGAATTGCCTCTACTATATTAAAAATACTGTTGAACGTAAAATGCCCAATCGCACCTTTTATTTAACTTACAAACTCATCATCTCTTTAAACTTTACTGCCTGCCTGCGGCTAACTTCTACTTTTTCGCCGCCTTGCAATTCCAGTAATAGGCCCCCGTTAAAATAAGGTTCAATCTTTTCAATCATCCGCAGGTTTACTATATGCTTACGGTTGGCCCTGAAAAAGGTTTTTTCATCAAGCCTTTCTTCCAAAGCATTTAGCGATTTTAATATCAAAGGCTTATTGCCTGCGAAGAATACTTTAGCATAGTTGCCAACGCTTTCAAACAACCGCACTTCCGATAATTTTACAAACCAGCACCGCTCGCCATCTTTTACAAAAACCTGGTCGCTTTCTGTAAGCATGCCGCGGTTAAAAGCCTGCTGTGCGGCTAATTCTTTTTCTTCTGCCTGCTGCAATTTTTGTATTGCATCTGCCAGCCTTTTTGGTTCAATCGGCTTCATTAAATAATCAAGGGCGTTTACATCAAATGCTTTAAGGGCGTACTCATCGTAGGCGGTGGTAAAAATTACATGCGGTGCTTTATCCAGCTCCATAAGCATATCAAAACCAGTTTTGCCTGGCATCTGTATGTCTAAAAAAATAAGGTCGGGGCTTAACGCATCAATTTTCTCAATGCCTTCGGCAGCATTGGCAGCTTCATCAATTACTTCCACCTCCGGAAAATCCAGCAATAATTTCCTAAGCTCATTCCTGGCAAGCCTTTCATCATCAATTATAATTGCTCTATGCATAATATATTTTTTGGTTTTTAAATAGCAGCCACAGGCATCGTTATCCTGGATTCTACCATATCTACATTTACATTTTTAATTTCAAAAGTTGCTTTGCCCTGGTACAATAAATTTAGCCGGTACTGGGTGCTTTTTACGCCAAACCCATCTTCATTTATATAACTATCCAACTGCCCGCTGTTTTGTACTATCAGTTCGTGATGGTTATTTACAAAGCAGGAAGTTACTTTTACAATACCTCCATGTATCATTTTACTAATGCCATGCTTGATGGCATTTTCAACCAACGTCTGCAGCATCATTGGCGGTACCGGCTGCCCTAATGTATCTTCATCAATATCCATTTCTATTATCAGCCTTTCTTCAAAACGCATTTTTTCTAAAGCAAGGTAATCTTTAACGATATTCAGTTCTCTTTCCAGCGGTACGGTTTCCAGTTTTTCTGCCTGCATGCTGCTGCGCAAGATATTGCTCAATTCTGTAATGGCCGTACGTGCACGGGTAGGGTTTTCATCTACCATTGCCCTTATGCTATTTAATGCATTAAAAATAAAATGTGGGTTGATGTGCGATTTAATGGTTTTTAATTCCAGTTCTTTTACAACGGATTGTAGTTTCAATGTATCCACTACCTGCCGCCTGTTGCGCTCTACGTAATGGTAAGTATAGTAAATAAGGTTCCAGATAAATAGTAAAAAGAAGTTGCTAATGGCGGTACGGGTAATTTCGTTGGCCAGCGAAATTTTTATGCCGCCGGTATCCCGCAGCCCAAACAATTTTTCAAGCGATACATCTGCAAAAGCATATACTACCGAAAATAGAAGCGTGAGTGCAACAAAATAAATAATCTGGGGCTCAATAGGTTTTTCCAGCACCTTATACTCCATAATAATTATCCGCATTAAATGGGTAATAATAATACCCAGCAACACACTTAGCACTACCATCAAAAAAAAGTGGTCAATTGTGCGTACCGACAATGTGAGGTAATAAAAAATAGAAATGGCCATGCTAGACCCCCATCCTATAAACTGGCAAAGCCAGTACCTTGATATTTTATTAAGAATAAGCATAAGTATACAAACTTACAAATAACAACATGGCCGCTATCGGTAGTTTTTTATTAATGGTGAAATGGTGTTGTAAAAGGTTATACCGCTGCTTCAGTAATAAATATACAGAATACTTGTTTTGTTGGCTAAAAATTTTAACCTTGTACAACTTTAAGCGTTTTGCGTTGGGGTAATTTTTTTATAAAATAAATCAACATAGTATGTCATTCAATTTAGCAGAGGCAACAAAAAGCCTTATCAGTAAAGATTTAATTACCAAGGCAAGTGCTTTTTTTGGTGAAAGCGAAACAGGCATCAGCAAAGCTTTAAGCGGTGTAATACCCGTAGTGCTGGGGGGCTTAATAGATAGGTCTGCTACCCACGAAGGGGCAGCGGCTGTTGCAAACATGGCAACAGAGCAGCACCAGGCGGGCATTTTGGATACGCTGCATAATTTTTTTGATAACAATAGTGAAAGCCTTTTAAACAAGGGCGCTGGTTTGGTAAACAATATTTTTGATAGTAAGGTTAGCGCTATAGCTGGCTTACTATCTAATTTTTCAGGGGTAAAAACTACTTCTGCAAGTAGTTTATTATGTATGGCAACACCTGTTGTATTAGCTTTTTTAGGTAAGAATGCGAGTACTAATAATTTAAATGCCAACGGTATTGCCAATATGCTGAGCAATCAAAAAGATAACATCAGCGCTTCTATACCGGCAGGCTTAAGCCTGGGCAGTATTTTTGGGCCAGCTATACCGCCAGCTAAAACCATTACTGCTGCGCCAATACACCATGTTGAAGAACTTGCACAAGAAGATGGAAATGGGCTAAAGTTATTATTGCCTTTATTGTTACTGGTTTTGGTAGCTGCAGGCGCCTGGTATTTAATGGGCAACCATGATGATGCTACTACAAAAACAGCAAGCACTATAGCGCCTGCGCCAACAGAAAAAGCAGCCATTGCAACTGTAGCAGCAAGCCGTGTAGATACAAGCGGCAACTATATTTACAACCTTGGCAAAATGGTTACTATCGACTTGCCAAACGGCGCCGGCACCCTTGCCGTAGGCGAAAATAGTACCGAAAATAAGTTATACAAATTTTTGGCTGATAGCACTTCAAAGATTGATACCGTAAAAGGCAATTGGTTCGAATTTACAAATGTGCGGTTTAAAACAGGCGGTACTCAGATAGACTCCATATCTGCCAGCCAATTAAAAAATATGGTAGCCATCAGCAAAGGATTTCCTAAGGCGCAGTTTAAATTAGGTGGCTACACCGATAATACCGGCGATGCTGCATCCAATATTTCTTTATCGCAAAAACGTTCCGATGCGGTTTTGTTGGAGTTAAAAAAACTAGGTGCATCTGCCAATGCCATTAGTGGGGCTAAGGGATATGGGCCAGCATTTCCTATTGGCGATAATGCCACTGCTGAAGGAAAAGCGATGAACCGCAGGGTTGCTATCAATGTAAAATCGAAATAATAAAATTATCAATTTATAAAAAGCCCTTTTGTTATTTTAGCAGAAGGGCTTTTTTATATTAAGCCAATATTCAACTGTTTATTGATTATTTTTACAACATGGCAAACCCCAATTTAAATAAGGACGCAGAAGCATTAAACCCGGCAGATAAAGAGTTTGAGAATAATATACGACCCAGTGAAATGGCCGATTTTAGCGGGCAGCCACAAACCATTGAAAACTTGCGGATATTTATAAAAGCTGCCAAAATAAGGGGCGAAGCGCTGGACCATATATTGTTTCACGGCCCGCCGGGATTAGGCAAAACAACGTTAAGCAGGATTGTAGCCAACGAGTTGGGCGTAAGCATAAAAGAAACCAGTGGCCCTGTAATTGAAAAGCCGGGCGACCTTGCAGGCCTGCTCACCAACCTGGAAACCAACGATGTACTTTTTATTGATGAGATACATAGGCTAAGCAACGTGGTGGAAGAATACCTTTATGCCGCCATGGAAGATTTTAGGATAGATATTTTAATTGATAGCGGCCCCAATGCACGTAGCGTACAAATTAACCTGAACCCTTTTACACTGATAGGTGCCACCACCCGTAGTGGTCTATTAACTGCACCATTGCTATCCCGTTTCGGTATTAAATCACGCCTGGAGTATTACAATGCAGCCACATTGCAAAAGATAATTATCCGCAGCGCGGGAATATTAAATACCACTATTAGCCATGAAGCCGCCGATGAAATAGCCCGCCGCAGCCGCGGTACGCCCCGTATTGCCAATGGCTTATTAAGAAGAGTTAGGGATTTTGCACAAGTATTGAACGATGGCATTATCGATATCGGCATTACCCATCATTCGTTAAAAGCATTGAATGTAGATGCACATGGGCTAGATGAAATGGATAACCGCATACTAAACGCCATCATCGATAAATTTAAAGGCGGCCCGGTAGGCATTACAACAATTGCCACTGCTGTGGGAGAAGAACCAGGCACGTTAGAAGAAGTGTACGAGCCGTTTTTAATACAGGAAGGTTTTCTACAACGGACGGCAAGAGGAAGAGAAGCTACTGCAAAGGCTTATCTGCATTTAGGCAAAGTGCCGCCGGCTACCGGAACTTTATTTGCCTGATGTTTTATTGCATTTTTATCTCTTTTAAATTGCATAGACTACACTTCAATTTTAACATTACAGTGCAGGTTCCCTAAATTTTACTTACTTTTAAACATTTACTTCTGGCCTGATTTTGAGAGCTCCGTTTATTTACTATTAAAACTTAGGTAAATAGATTTTCCTGCCGAAAGTATTTGTATACTTATTACACCCTGATTTATATAACTAATTAAAACCCTGAATAATTAAAAATAAAATAGTTACCGTACCACAATTAAATTTAACCCCTTAATACCCGTACTTACTTACTGATGAAAACTTTACATAATTGGAAAATTATACAGTTATTGCTGTGTTGCCTATACTGTACACATTTAAATGCCCAAACCCATACAGTTAGCGGCACTTTGGCAGATAGCCACACCGGAGAATCTTTACAAAGTGCGGCCATTACAACAGAAGATGGCATGATTGGAGCCATCAGCAATAGCTATGGCTATTTTTCTATAACCCTTGCACCAAAAAAAAATGTTATAATTATAACCTATATAGGGTTGGCACCGCAGCGCATTACAATCGACCTTTCAAAAGCAGATATTAATTTAGGAAGGATAAAGATGTACCCTGCATCTACAGATTTAAGTGCGGTGATTATAAAAGCCGATAGGCCATCTATGCGCCGAAATGTACAAAGCACCCAAATGGGCATTATAGATCTGCCGATAAAACTGTTAATGAAAGTGCCTTCTATTGCAGGCGAGCCAGATATTATAAAGGCATTGCAACTTACGCCGGGTGTTAAAAGAGGCGGCGAAGGATCAATAGGCATGTATGTAAGAGGTGGCGGCGTAGATGAAAACCTGGTAATATTAGATGAAGCTACAGTTTACAATGCAGGGCATTTACTTGGTTTTTTTTCTGTGTTCAACACCTCGGCACTTAAAGATGTGCAATTGTATAAATCTACTTTTCCGGCACAATACGGCGGGCGGCTTTCAAGCATTTTGGATGTGCGCTTAAAAGATGGCAATATGGAAAAGGTTCAGGCAGATGGCAGCATTGGCTTTATCTCCTCAAACTTAACTTTACAAGGGCCCATACAAAAAAATAAAAGTTCGTTTATTGTTTCTGCCAGGCGTACTTATCTTGATGTGGTTACCGGCAATTCAGTACCGTATCATTTTTATGATGTAAATGCCAAGTTTAATAAAATAATAGACGCTAGCAACCGTATATACTTAAGTGTTTACAAAGGAGACGATGTACTTTCTATAAAACCTTCATCAACAATGAATACATCGCAAACCTTAAAGGCAGGGGTAAAGCTGGGCAATACTATTGGCTCGTTTAGATGGAACCATATTTTTAAAGACCCCCGTATTTTTTCTAACGTAAGTATAATTTATACAAAATTCAGGTACAATATTGAGGGGCAGTACGGCAATAATTCTTTAATAATAGCATCGGCCATTAGAGATATCGGGGCTAAGGCAGATATAAGTTTTAAGCCTGATACACAACATAGCATTTTAATGGGCGCCCAAATAATCAATCATTTATTTACACCTAATATTATAAGCTCATCGGGCATTAATAACCAAAATTTAAAAGATAGGCCTGTAAAAAAAATATATAATACAGAGTTTGGGGTTTACGCAAATGATGAATTTAAGGCCTCAGAAAAAGTGTCGTTCAATACTGGCTTAAGGATAACTGGCGATGCAACACCAGGCAAAACTTATTTTAATTTGGAGCCCAGGTTAGGCACACGGTACTTAATAAATGATAAAAGTTCAATAAAAGCTTCTTATACCCGCATGGTACAAAATATGCACCTCGTAGCTTCATCTTCTATTGCCCTGCCTACTGATCTTTGGTATCCTGTAACTAAAAATATCCTGCCCGGCAAGTCAGATCAGGTAAGCCTGGGTTATTACAGGAACCTACTAAAATCTAGTATTGCTTTTAGTGTAGAGGGTTATTATAAATGGCTTAACAATTTAATTGAATATAAAGAAGGAGCATCGTTGATATTAAATGATAATTACGAAAAAGAATTGGTAAGAGGCAAAGGAAAATCGTACGGCATAGAATTTTTTGCAACAAAAACTACAGGCAGGCTACAGGGCTGGATAGGGTACACGCTTTCGTATGCATACCGTGTTTTTGATTCGCTTAATAATGGTAAGCAATATTTTGCCCGGTTTGACCGGCGGCACGATTTTTCGCTTGTGGCCAGTTACGATATGTCGAAAAGATGGAGTGTAAGCGCTACTTATGTGTACTCTTCAGGCTCGCCATTTACAGCTCAGGTCAGCCAGTTTATAGCGCCCTCACCCAACTTTACAAGTATTGATATATTGCCCGTATATAGCCCGCACAATGCCGTAAGGCTTTCTGGAGCCCAACGCATCGACCTTGATTTTACGCACAAATTTACTGTAGCCCATACTGTAAAAGCCGATTTGCATTTAGGGTGCTACAATTTGTTAAATGCAGTGCAGCCGGGGCGTATCTCACGAGAATTTAATAACACCACCGGAAAGTTTGAATATCGCCAGGCTGGCTACTTTGGTTTTATACCGGGCATAGCCGTTAATTTTCATTATTAAAACAAATACTCCTTTTATGAAAACAACATTATTACTAATACTTGCCCTGGCTATTTTTTTAATAAAATGTACGCCAGAACCAATTGCCATTACTATAAAAGATGCTGAGCCTCAAATAGCGGTATCTTCTACTGCGATAGATGCTAAAACAGTATTGGTTATTGCCAGCTATTCTATTTTTTCGTTAGCTAATTTAAATTATTCGGACGATGGCAATACGCCTGTAATGCCCGATGGCATACTTGTAGATAGCGCTTTAGTTACCATAAGCGATGGCGCTAATATTGATACACTAGAAAAAGTTTACCCCGGTGTTTATTTAAATACAGCATTTAACCTTAAAACTGGCTTTCAGTATTTGCTTACAGTAAACGATACGCTTAAAAAAAGAAAGGTGGTGGCAAATACCACCTATTTTGACGCCGTAGCAGCAAATGAAATATTGCCTGTTGTTACCAAAAAGCCCACCGATACTACTATACAATTAAAAATGGCTTTAACCGACAACGCTGCCACCATGAGCTACTATGTTATGGCTTATGACCGTATTAACCCCAGCAAGGTTCCATCGCCGATTAACTCGGCTAATTTTTCAATAGTAAACGTTGGTGCAGTAAAAAAAATAGAAGTTTTTTCGAGCGCAGATGCCGTTAATGGAACGATTACAAAGACTTTTGACATTGTTGACATACAACCTACAGATACCCTTTTTGTGCATTATGGTAAAATAGACCGTGGTTATTTTAATTACCTTAGTTCATATAAAAAAACAGGCAGCCTTATTAATCAAATTACTGCCGAGCCAATTACACTGCCTACCAATATTGTTACAGGCCTTGGTTACTTTGCTTTGTACAATGTACAGCGCACTTTTTTCGATTTAAAAAAATATTAGACCCAGTATTTTGCTTAATTAATTTGTGCCTGGGGCATGTAAAATTCTCTTTATTATAGGTAAAATTTAATAATAAAAAAGGCTGCCCATCAACAAGGCAGCCTTTTCAAAATTCAATTTTATATTTTACGCAGCCACCAGCCTAAATCCATTTCCATGGATGTTTACTATTTCAATGGTGCTGTCTTCTTTTAAATATTTGCGCAGTTTGGCTATGTACACATCCATGCTGCGGCCGTTAAAATAGGTATCGCTGCCCCAAATTTTCTTTAAGGCTATTTCTCTTTGCAACAAATCGTTCTTGTACTCGCAAAGCATTTTTAATAATTCATTTTCTTTGGGCGATAAGGTCTGCACCTTTCCTTCAAAAATCAATTCCCTTAAGCGTGGGTTAAAATGATATTTGCCCATATCGAATTCTGCATTCACTTCTTCACGATGCATTTCTTCATTGCGTTTTAAAATGGCTTTTATCTTTAGCAATAATACTTCGCTGTCAAAGGGCTTGGTTATATAATCATCTGCACCTAATTTATAGCCTTGTATAATATCATCTTTCATTGTTTTGGCAGATAAAAAGAATAACGGCACATCAGGGTTGATGTCACGTATTTCTTCAGCCAATGTAAAACCATCCATGTTGGGCATCATTACATCTAACAAACAAATATCAAATTTTTCCCGCTGAAACGCTGCCAGGCCTAAGCGGCCATCTCTTTCCAATACTACTTCATAATCGTTTAATTCCAGGTAATTTTTAAGTACCATGCCAAGATTGGTATCATCTTCGCATAATAATATTTTAGGTTTTACTGCTTCCATGTTTTAATTAATTTAATGGCAAATAAAATCGTTTCCTTTTTAATGTAACGAAGTTACTGACTATTTTTTTGTTAAAGATTGTTTTGTAATACGTTCTACAAACGATTTTTGCGGATAAAAAGTTTGCATAAAAAAGCCATCTTTTTACAGATGGGTTTTAATTTTTTGCATTAACCGTTACTGAAAATCAGCTGCTGTTACGCCTTCGTTCAATTTATAATCAACATATTTTATAGTAAACTCTTGTCCGCCTGCATTCCTTGTTATTTCAAAAGGCAGCAAAATAGAACCAACTTTCCGGTAGTCTTTATACTCTACTAATTCTACTACATCTTGCCCTTCTTTTTTAGTAGTTATAGCTTCTTTTAATAACAAGCCAGATTTAATTCCATATTCCTGGATAGATAGTTTACCACTAGGCATCAGTACTTTCATGCGGTAAGTTTCTTCGTTGCCTACTTTGCCAGTGCCCAAATAATCTGTTTTATAATCTGCATTGCTAATGTAGTATAATTGAGGTATTACGCCTTTGTCATCCAATGCTTCTTTAATATCCTGTTCTGCCATTTCCTTCTTTTGCGGGCCTTGCTGCTGAAAGCCTTTGCCGCCATCGAACACACTTTTCATCACCGTCATAGTGCCCATCTTAAATTCAATAAGCTGCTTGTTAGGGTTCATGCGCTTGTCGGTTCCGGCAAAGCTTCTTCCCATCATATCCAGGCTGGTGTTGGCTGATATAGTGTTTATCTTAGCCACTTCATCTTTACCACCAATGGCTTTTAAGTAACTGTTTACAATTTCGTACACAGAAATATTGTTGGTAGTTTTTGATGTTTCGCCCACTTTAGGGTCATTTGCTTTTTCAACTACAAGCTCTGCATAGCGGTCGTATTTTTTAATAGGATAACCAAGCCTCCTTAATTTTGGAAGGATGATACTGCCATTGCCCACAATTACAATGCGGCTACTGCTTTCATTATAATACGTGTTGGCAACATTTTTAAGGTCGGCCAAAGTAACGCTGTTTATCTTTTGTAAATAAGTGCGATAAAAATCTTTAGGCAAATTATTTATTAAGATGGTTGATGCGTAGGTGGCGGTACGTGCAGGGTCTTCCATGCCTAATGCGAAAGAGCCGTTGTATTTTGCCTTGGCACCTTCCAGTTCTTCCTTAGTCACTTTGCCATCCCTCATGTTTAATATTTCAGCAAATATTTCTGCGGCGGCGCTATCTACTTTATCGGTACGTACTGCGGCACTGGCTATAAATAAACTTTGGAAACGCCCACTGCCTACCCTTGAATAACTGCCGTAAGTGAAGCCATGTTTTTCACGCAGGTTCATAAATAATTTACTTTCCGCACCACCACCTAATATTTGGTTGGCTACCAGCAAAGCATGGTAATCTTTATTGTTCATTGGGTTGTTTACCAGGTTGCCTACATTTAGCTCGCCTTGTACGGCCGTAGGTATATCTACAAAATCAATTTCTGTTTTAGCAGGGTTTTGTACCAGCGGTATTGCGGGCAGGGTAAGCTTTTTACCCGACCAGCTGCCGAATGTTTTTGTTGCTAAAGCTTTGGCTGCTTCAGGAGTAATATCGCCCACAAAAGTTAAGTAAGATCTTGATGGAGTGATGTAACTTTTATAAGCTTCCTTAACATCGGCAAGTACCAATGCTTTAACGCTTTCTTCTGTAGTAAACTCGCCTTGCGCTGTTTGTTTGCCATAGCTCAATGCGGTATTAACCCTTGCAGCGATGGCAGGGGCACTTTTTTCATTTGCTTTTAAACCGGTGATGGTCATCGACTTTAGCTTGTCAAAAGATGCTTGTGGAAAAGCAGGATTTTTTAATCCATCAGCCATTAAGCCGAATGCTTTATCGAAGTACCTTGTTAATGCGCTTGCAGAGCCACCGCTTGAATACATGCTAACATCGGCGCCAATCATATCCACCGCTTCATCAAATTTTTCTTTTGATAAAGTAGAGGTGCCTTCACCCAGCATTTGCCCCATCAAATTTACCACTCCGGCTTTTTTGCCTTCGTATATCGGTCCTGCATCTATATTTAAAGAAGCGTTTACTTTCGGGAATTTATGGTTTTCTACCACCAATACCGTCATACCATTGGGCAGTGTAAAAATAACCGGGTCTTTTAAAGAAACAATGGGTGCCGGGCCTGCGGCAGGTTTTTTCGACCTGTCAACTTTTACTTGTGCAACTGCATGCTGTAACAGAACAACACTCAATGCGACTATGATAATTTTTTTCATGAAATATATTTTATACGATGTATTATTTTGAAAAGATAAAATGTGGGCTGATTATTTTTTAGGTAAATAATACAGCACCACCCGTTGATTTTTATTAAGGTATTTTTTAGCCACATCCTGAATATCCTGGCGGGTTATCTTCCTTATTTCTTCCAATTCAATATTGATGTTATTGGTGTTTTTATAGAAGGTATATCCGGAAGCAAGGTTTTCTGCAACGCCAAGCATTTTACTGTTTTGGCCGATAAAATCATTCTCAAACTGGTTCTGTAATTTTGAAAATTCCGCTTCGGTTATAAGCGTGTTTTGTAGCTTTACTACTTCATCATCCATATCTTTTAACAAGGTGTCTAAAGGCGTATCGTTGTTAGGCAAAGCAAAGGTGATGTATGCGCCATAATCTTCCAAAGCATAACTAAAAGAAACTACTTCCAGCGAATTCTTTTTATCATCTACCATCTTTTTATACATGCGGCTACTATTGCCTTTGCTTAATACCGCAGAGGCCATTTCCAGCGCTTTAGAATCTTTGCTTGTTTCGCCCGGCACCCTGTAAGCCGCCAGCACAGCGGGTATCTGAATGTTGCTATCGTAAGCGGTGTCAATTATTTCTTTAGTGATAGGGTCTTCTTTAGCAGTGGTACGTGTTATGGCAACGCCTGCGGGAATGTCTCCAAAATAATTTTCTACCAGGGTTTTTGTCTTGGCGATATCAATGTCGCCTGCAATTACCAGTACTGAATTACTTGGCGTATAATATTTTTTATTAAAGGCCTTAAACTCGCCCAGCGTGGCACTGTCAAGGTCGGCCATACTGCCAATAGGCATCCAGTTGTAAGGATGTTTAGTGAACAGCCTTTTCATTATTTCGCCAATCACATTGCCATAAGGCTGGTTATCTACCCGCAGCCTTTTTTCTTCTTTCACTACTTCGTTCTGCGTTTTTACGCCAGTTTCATTTATCACCGGGTGCATCATGCGCTCGCTTTCCAGCCATACGCCAGTAGCTAGTTGGTTACTGGGGAAAACCTCGTAGTAAAACGTCCTGTCTTGCGTAGTGTTAGCGTTGTTTTGGCCACCGTTGCTGCTCACTATCTTCATAAACTCGCCACGTTTAATATTGTCGCTGCCTTCAAAAAGCAAATGCTCAAAAAAGTGCGCAAAGCCGGTGCGGCCTACCACTTCATCTTTACTGCCAACATGGTACATTACGGATACAGCTACCACTGGTGCCGATTTATCCTGGTGTAAAACAACATGCAGCCCATTTTTCAAATTGTATTCCGTATAGGCAATTTTTTGTGCCGATGCGGAAATTGTCGTTGTTGCCAACAAGAGGTACAGAATCCTTCTTTTCATATTTTTTAAATTTGAACGCCAAATGTAGGCAGATAATGAGAGAGTAAACATTTGTTTGTATATTTTTTATGAACGGTAAGTGGGCGGAGAGGTGGGATTTGGGTTTGTGCCTCAATTACATAATTTACCCCTTACCTCAATTAACTTTTACTTACTATCTTCATCAACCATTTATAGCCCACAATAAAAAGTAATAAACCTTCCACAGACATCAATGAAAAAGTTGCTGCAAAAAATATTCAGGCCGTTCTTTATCTGGCTGGCAGATAGGTTTGCATCTGCCCCGGTAAAGGAAGAGGTGTTTACCTCCCTTAGTAAATTGTACAAGACCATTACCACAAAAAAAAGCCGCCGCGGCATTGTGCTGGATATCGATTTAGCAACGGATAATTTTATAATTTTTAGCGACCAGCATAAAGGCAATAAAGACCATGCCGATGATTTTGCGGGCAACGAAATAAATTACATTGCTGCCCTCCACTACTACCACCAGCAATGCTTTAACTACATCAACCTGGGCGATGCGGAAGAGCTTTGGAAATATACGCCGGAACAGGTGCTGCCGAAAAATAAAGCGGCGCTGGAAGCAGAAGCTAACTTTCAACCAGATAAAAAATACTACCGCACTTTTGGCAACCACGACTTGTTATGGAAAAATAAACTGGACGTACTGCTGCAGCTAAAAGATATTTTTGCCATGCCCCTACCTGTACATGAAGGCATTGTGCTGAGGACGGCTACTGCCGGCAATACCACATTCAGCATCTTTCTTACACACGGGCACCAGGGCGATAAAATGAGCGATAACAACTGGGTAAGCACCTGGATCATTGCACATATATGGTCGCCCATACAACGGTTTTTAGAGATCAATGTCAACACCCCCTCAAACGATTTTTATTTGCGTAACAAGCATAACAAACTGATGTACGATTGGAGCAGCCTTAGAAAAAACCTGCTGCTTATTACAGGGCATACGCACAAGCCGGTTTTTGCATCTGGCAAATATGCGGAGGATGTGGAACACAAAATACCGTTGCGTGAAGTAGATGGTAAACTTAAGCCGAGCTATTTTAATACTGGCTGCTGCTGCTATAATGATGGCGATATTACGGGCATTGAAGTAGCTGGCGGCTTTATACGGCTTATTAAATGGCATACCAATAATGGCATTCCTCAACGCCTTGTTTTGGAAGAAAAGCAACTGGAAGAAATTGCGAGGGCGTTGTGATGGTTACCCCATCCCCTGAAGGGGTGTAAAGACATTTTACTATTGCCAGTGCCTTAGCTTTTAATAGTGTCGTTAAAAAATTGGACAAAAAATTAAAATGTAACAAACCTGGCTTTGTGTTGTTAAACAAACTGACTTTACTGCATTGCTATTACCAACGTACATTGCAATGCATAACCATAAATTTTTACGCATGCGGATATTGATTTTACTTTTTAGCGCCTTTACTTTAACCATTGCCCATGCACAACAAGGCAACTGGCAGGCACAGCTGCACAGGGAAGATGGCAACAACATTGCTTTTACTTTTGAGTGGAAAACAGAAAATGGAAAACAGGTTTGGTATATAAAAAATGCTGCTGAAAAATTACGGGTAAGCAATATCGTTGCATCTGGCGATTCGTTTTTTGTGCAGATGCCGGTGTTTGAATCACAGTTTAGGCTTGTTTACCGCAACAAAAATTTAAGCGGGCTTTGGATAAAAAGAGGTGCTGTCAAAAGCCAGCAATTGCCGTTCAGCGCAAGCCCGGGCAGTGAACGTTTTGCGGCAAATGGCAAGGCACAAAAAAACATTAGCGGGCGGTGGGCAGTCAGTTTTTCTGGTAATGGCGCAGGCGAAATTTCTGTGGGGGAATTTGTGCAAAAAGGCAATTTGGTAACAGGCACTATTTTAAATGCTTCCGGCGATTACCGTTACCTGGAAGGCATTGTTACTAAAGATTCTTTGCTGCTATCTGCTTTTGATGGCGGGCATGCGTTTATTTTTAAAGCGCATATCAATAGTGATAGTTCCATAACTGATGGCCATTTTTTTTCTGGCGCAGCCGGTAAACAAACATGGACGGCCATTAAAAACAACAACGCAAAAGTACAGGAAGAAACGGTGGCCATGCACGTAAAGCCGGGTGAGGATAGGCTCGATTTTTCATTTAAAGATATTGATGGCAAACAAGTTTCCATTAACGATCACCGGTTTAAAAACAAAGTGGTGATTGTGCAATTAATGGGTAGCTGGTGCCCTAACTGTATGGATGAGACCGCTTTTTTGAGCGACTATTACAACCGCAATAAACAACGTGGCGTTGAAGTTATAGCGCTAGCTTACGAATACACTACCGATTGGGGCAGAAGCATTAAAAGCCTTAAAAAATTTCAGCAAAACTTTACTGTGCAGTACCCTATTTTAAATACCGAAGTAGCTGTTACAGATTCGTTGCGCACGCAAAAAACATTGCCGCAACTAACAGATATTAAATCTTACCCTTCCTCAATTATTATTGATAAAAAAGGTAAAATTAGAAAACTGGAAACTAATTTTAACGGGCCTGCAACCGGCAAATACTACACCATTTACAAAAAAGAATTTGAAGCTACCGTTAATGATTTACTGAAAGAAAATTAAATAGATGCCTATGCCTGATGATATTGTATGCCCCGTGGATTTTGCACTGATGGATGAAAATAAAGTAAGGCTTGCCACTGCTGGTTAGCCAACGTGCTCGCTATTTTTGACCTGCTGGAAAGTGCTTTTAGTTTTTCGCTGGCTGCTATTTGTATCATTTTTACAGCAAGGCTTTTAAAAATAGTACCTGCTGATAGGTCGCGTTAAGTTAAGGGCTGTCCTTTTAAACGACACCACCAGTCCCCTTCTAAGTGAAATGTTAGTTTGTGTCTGCGGAGCAAAATAACTTAGCTTAATTTATTGAACGCTGATGAACGCAACTGTAGTAACTTGTAACAAAATAGCCATTCATCTGTAAGATAAAAGATGTTTATTTGTTTGATAATACACTTAAATAAAAATAAATGCCAACACTTTTTGAACCGATAACAATACGGGATATTGAATTAAAAAACAGGATAGTTGTATCGCCAATGTGCGAATATAGCAGTGTAGATGGATTTGCTACAGACTGGCACCTGGTACATTTGGGCAGCCGTGCCGTTGGTGGCGCCGGGCTTATTATTACTGAGGCAGCAGCGGTATCGCCAGAGGGCAGGATATCTTACGGCGACCTAGGCATTTGGCAAGACGGACACATTGAGTTTTTAAAACGCATTACCAGTTTTATTGAAGAACAGGGTTGTGTGCCAGGTATACAGTTAGCACATGCAGGGCGTAAAGCAAGCCATCATGTACCGTGGCAGGGCAACCTTGCTTTAACTGCAGATGAAGGCGCCTGGCAAACAGTAGCGCCTAGCCCTTTACCGCACACGCTTGGTGAACCATTACCAAAAGAAATGGGTACAACAGATATTACAAAGGTAAGGACGGACTTTATTGAAGCCACTAAACGTGCGTTAAAATCGGGCTTCAAAGTATTTGAACTGCATGCGGCCCATGGTTATTTACTGAACGAATTTTTATCGCCCATTAGTAACCAGCGTACCGATGCGTATGGCGGTAGTTTTGAAAACAGGATAAGGCTGCTGGTTGAAATTACAACAGATGTACGCAGCATTATTGGTGAAGCGCTGCCACTTTTTGTACGTATATCCGCTACCGATTGGGTACCTGGAGGGTGGGCAGAAGATGACTCTGTTAAACTGGCAAAAGTGTTAGCAGCCAATGGGGTTGATTTAATCGATTGTTCATCAGGGGGTAATTCGCCTGACCAAAAAATACCTGTTAGCCCAATGTACCAGGTTATTTTTGCCAAACAAATAAAAAAAGAGACGGGCTTGCTTACTGGTGCGGTTGGGCTTATAACAAAAACAAGCGAAGCTGCGGAGATTATAGAAAACCAGCAGGCTGACCTTGTGATACTTGCCCGTCAATTTTTGCGGGATCCTTATTTTCCATTGCACGCAGCAGCAGAATTGGGAGTGGATGTAACCTGGCCGGTGCAATATGAAAGAGCTAAACGGCAGCATGTGTAGTTTTTTTAACGCAAGAATTTTTTGCAAATACGCATAGGGGCAAAGGCGATAAGTTTGGGTGATGGGCTATCGTTAATTGTATCGGTATGTTGTAAACATAAAAGCTTCAAATACAAAGCAGAATTGTTGCTTTGTATTTGAAGCTTTTACTTTATTAAGCACTATTATTTATTTCCTTATAATTTCCATTCTTCATCGTTTACGTGCTGGCCGCCTACCATATCGGCTACAAGGCTCGTCCACCCGGTTTGATGGCTGGCGCCGAGTCCATGGCCACTATCTCCGTGAAAATATTCATAAAAATTTATCAGGTTTTGGTTGCCTATCTTTTTGTAAAACCAGTTGTAATCGCCGTAAGATTTTCTTTCGCCTTTTTCATTTTTTGCAAACAGCGTTATTACCCTTTTGGTTAATTCTTCTGCAACCTGTACAAGGTTAAGCTGCTTGCCGCTGCCAATTGGGCACTCCACTTTTAATGTGTCGCCATAAAACTCGCCGTACTTTTTTATAGAGCGGATGATGAGGTAATTAATAGGCATCCAAACTGGGCCACGCCAGTTGGAGTTGCCACCAAAAAGATTAGAGGTAGAATCTCCGGGATCGTATTGAATATCGTATTTAGTACCTTCTACCGTTACCGAATATGGGTTGGCTTCGTGGTATTTTGATAATGCCCTTACGCCGCCGCCAGACAAAAATTCATCTTCATTCAATACCCTATTCAGCAAATAAACAAGCCGTTCTTTTTGTACCAGGGATATTAATAATTCTTCGCCATCGCTCCTTTCTTCGTTGGGCCAAAAGCGTGCATTCTTCCTTCGGTAATTTTCAAACCAAATAATCCTTTTCCTAAAGTCGGGCAGTTTTTCTAATGTTTCCCTGTCGATGGTCGATACCGCAAAAAGGCTGGTAAGCCCAACGATGGAATGTATGCGCAATGGTATTGGGTCGGATCCTGCAAGGCTTAACGTATCGTAAAAAAATTTATCTTCTTCATGCCACATGGTATGGCTGTTCAATGCTTCGGCAATAAAAACAAAATGCTCAAAAAACTTGGTGGCGGTATCTTCAAAAGCAATATCGTACTTGGCAATTTCTATGGCCATATCCATCATGTTCAATGCGTACATACCCATCCAGCTGGTACCATCTGCCTGATCTAGCTGCATGCCGTTGGGCGAGTGGAAGCTGCGGTTAAAGATGCCGATATTATCCAGCCCCAAAAAACCGCCTTCAAAAATATTATTGCCGTACCTGTCTTTACGGTTAATCCACCAGGTAAAATTTATCAGCAATTTTTGAAATACTCTTTTTAAGAAAACTATATCGCCGGTGCCCGTGCTCTCAGCTTCTACACGATACACTTCCATGGCTGCCCATGCCTGTACAGGTGGGTTTACATCACTAAAATTCCATTCGTAGGCTGGTAGCTGGCCATCGGGTTTCATGTACCATTCCCGCATCATAAGCAGTAGCTGGTGCTTGGCAAAAGTTACATCTACCATAGCCATGGATATGCAATGGAAAGCAAGGTCCCATGCGGCATACCATGGGTACTCCCATTTATCGGGCATGGCAATAACATCCTGGTTTTTTAGATGTTTCCAATCGTTGTTACGGCCGTTTTGCTTGTTGGCATTTACGGGTGTTAGCCCATCGCTTGTGGTAAGCCAGCGCTCCACATCAAAGTGGTAATATTGCTTGCTCCATAGCAAGCCTGCCAATGCCTGGCGCTGGATATTTTTCAGGTCGGTTGTTACATTTGCTGCAAGCACAATATTGTAAAATTCGTCTGCTTCATTTTTCCGTTGCGTAAAAATATTTTCAAACCCCTGGCTAAAAGGTATTTCAACAGGTTCGCTTGTAAGGCGGCAATAAACAGATTTGGTTTCACCACCCTTTAAAGAAACATCATAAACCGGAGAAAATTTTGTGCCTGTTTTTTTAGTTTGTAATTCCTTCAGGTTTTCTCCATTTATAACAGCTCCGTGAAAGGCATCTTTAACAAAAATACTCGCATTAGGCGTGCCATTGGCCTTCATCATATTGGTTTCATTTTCAGTAAGCAAACTATACTCCGGTTGCTGAAAATAAAAATTATAGGCGCCAAGGCGTGGGGATTGTGCAGTTACATAAGTTTTATCAACCGAAGTAATAACTGGCTTTGCATCATCGGGGCTATAAACCCATCTGTTATAAAACCATAACGTAGGCATAACGGTAATGGAAGCTTTTTTAGTGCCGCGGTTAGTAACATCAATTTTTATAAAAATATCGCTGGTGCTGTGTTTGGCGTAGGTAATCTTAACATCGGTGTACTCATCTTTATCAAATACCCCGGTATCCAAAATTTCGTACTCAGGCTCTAATTTTGTACGGGACGCATTGGTTTTTAAAAGGTCATCGTAGGGAAACTTATTTTGTGGGTACTTGTATAAATACTCCATGTAATAATGCGACGGCAGGTTATCCAGGTAGTAATATAATTCTTTTACATCTTCGCCATGGTTGCCTTGGTGATTGCCGAGGCCAAATAAACGTTCTTTTAAAATAGGGTCCTTCCCATTCCACAAAGCAACCGAAAAGCATAGGTGCTGAAAATAATCCGATATGCCTGCAATGCCATCTTCGCCCCAACGGTAAGCCCGGTGATGAGAATCGTTAAAGCTGAGGTAATTCCAGGCATCGCCATTTTCACTATAATCTTCTCTTACTGTACCCCACTGCCGTTCGCTTAGGTATGGGCCCCATTGCTCAAGCGGCACAGGTTTTTTATTATTGATCGCTAAGCGCTGATGTTCTGCTGACATGATATTGTTTAAAGATTTTAAAGGGGTGCTGTTGATAGATAATAAATTACAGCAATGCCATTGGGCAAATAAAAAACAAAAATAAGCTATTTGACATAAGCCGTTAAATGGCTAATCAATTTGTGTACCAACGCTAAATGCATTGATAAACTTATGCCATAATCTTTAGGCGAAAAGTAGGTACACTTTTTTAGATACTCGTAATAAGTAGAGATTATATTTATGGTATTGCAATGGCTGATAAAACATGTATCCGAAAACCTTCTGTTTCGGCCGGTGCCTTAAAAACGCTCCGGAATGAGACTACATTATTAGGGGCCACAAAATCATATACATAAAAATGCTGCGTTTGTAATTCTGTTTGGTTACCAGATAAAAATGTTATAGCCATTTCCATATTTTTATAACTGGCAACAGATGCCATGTTGGAAATACTGCCTTTAATAATTTTTTTGCCCACCAGGTTCCTGTGCATTTTACCATGCACGCTTAAATATTGCAATGGGCTGCTCGCCTCTTTTTGCTCAAGTGTTGTTTTTAATTGTTGAATATCTTTTTTTACTGGCGTTGAGCTTGTTGTAGGAGGCAATGGTGCATCAGGCACATCAGCCTGTAATTTGTACACTATAAATGGGATGATAATAAATAGCAACGCTCCAACGGCCCAAGCCATCCTGGTAACGAAAGAATTGCGTTTTTTATCAACAATTGGCAAGGTTTCAGGATGTTTTAAATCATCTATGGATTTTCCAAAAGCGTCATTTAAGACAGGTATTTCCGCCGCTTTAACATAGCGCCCGAGCCCGGCGGTATAAATAGGCGTACATTTTGTAATGCCTCTTTCCATTAGCTCTATTACAGAAAAGGGCCCTAATTGCTTATGCCCATTATGGATGAAATACTTCTTCATTATTTATTGGAATTATAAGTAACCTTAAATTTACGGTTTTTTTAGGAATATACAATGATGGT
>JANXVN010000110.1 GCA_025351645.1 Ferruginibacter sp. | reverse complement strand
TGCCCATCTTTATAGCACGGGTACGTTGCACTACTTTATCCATAAATTTTTCATAGATATTTTCATGCACTAAAATGCGGCTTGGGCAGGTACATACCTCGCCCTGGTTCAGGGCAAACATAACCGCACTTTAAACGGCTTTGTCAAAAAAGTTATGATCTGCGATAAAAGCCCACTGGAAAACATATGTAAAAGAGTGCGACGCCTAAAATGCTGCACATAGCTGCTGTATTAGCCGGTACAACAATAAACCACCATAAACAAAACCGCCAATACACGTAAAATCAGTTACTTTTGCAGCGCTAAAACGCATATAAAACCGAATGAAGAACATTAGAAATTTTTGCATCATTGCACATATCGACCATGGCAAAAGTACCCTTGCAGATCGTTTACTGGAATTTACCAATACCATCAGCGAACGCGACATGCAGGCGCAAGTGCTGGATGATATGGACCTGGAAAGGGAAAAAGGTATTACTATTAAAAGCCACGCTATACAAATTAATTACAAATGGAAAGGCGAAGAATATGTTTTTAACCTGATTGATACGCCCGGGCATGTGGATTTTAGCTATGAAGTGAGCCGTGCTTTAGCCGCCTGCGAAGGTGCGCTGCTGCTGGTGGATGCTAGCCAGGGCATACAAGCACAGACAATCAGCAATTTATATTTAGCCATTGATAATAACCTGGAAATTATTCCGGTAATTAACAAAATTGACATGGACGGCGCCATGATACCAGAGGTTACAGACCAGATAGTAGAATTGATTGGCTGCAAACCAGAAGATATTTTACTAGCCAGCGGCAAAAGCGGCATAGGAATAGAAGCCATTTTAACGGCAATAATCGAACGCATACCTGCCCCGAAGGGCGATATCAATGCCCCTTTGCAAGCGTTGATATTTGATAGTGTGTACAATTCTTTTCGTGGTATAATTGTTTACTACCGGGTATTTAACGGCACTTTAAAAAAGAATGATAAAATTAAATTTAGTAATACCGGGCTGGAATATGGAGCCGATGAAGTGGGCAATTTAAAGATGGGGCTTTCACCATCCAGCGATGTTAAGGCAGGCGATGTGGGCTATATTATTACCGGTATTAAAAATGCCCGGGAAGTAAAAGTGGGCGATACAATTACTACAACAATCAATGGTTCCACGGAATCAATCAAAGGTTTTCAAGATGTTAAGCCGATGGTTTTTGCCGGTATTTTTCCGGTTGAAACGGATGCTTTTGAAGAGCTGCGGGATTGTATGGATAAGCTGCAACTAAACGATGCCTCGCTTACTTTTGAGCTGGAAACATCGCAGGCACTAGGCTTTGGCTTTCGTTGCGGTTTTTTAGGCATGCTGCACATGGAAATTATACAGGAGCGTTTGGAAAGGGAATTTAACCAAACCGTAATTACCACGGTACCCAACGTAAGCTTTATTGCCACTACAGCCAAGGGCGAAATAATTACGGTGAACAACCCTACACAAATGCCCGACCCAAGCCGTATCGATAAAATTGAAGAGCCTTTTATTAGGGCTACCATGATAAGCAAGCCGGAATATATTGGCAACATCATGACCTTGTGCATCAGCAAGCGTGGTATATTAATTAACCAGGGTTATTTAACGCCAACAAGGGTTGAGCTGGTTTTTGATATGCCGTTAACTGAAATTGTTTTTGATTTTTACGATCGTTTAAAAAGCATTACAAGAGGTTATGCCTCGTTCGATTACCACCCGATAGAATACCGTGAAAGTGATATTGTGAAGATGGATATTTTATTGAATGGCGACAAATTAGATGCGCTTAGTGCACTTATACACCGTGCAAGGGCGCATGAGTTCGGCCGTAAATTATGCGAAAAATTAAAAGAATTATTGCCCCGCCAGCAGTTCCAAATCGCCATACAAGCAAGTATTGGCGCAAAAGTTGTTGCAAGGGAAAATATAAGTGCTATTCGTAAAGATGTAACTGCCAAATGTTATGGAGGTGATATTAGCCGTAAGCGCAAGTTGTTGGAAAAGCAGAAAGAAGGTAAAAAAAGAATGAAGCAGATTGGCAATGTGGAAGTGCCGCAGGAAGCATTTTTAGCGGTGCTGAAACTGAATGACTAACCTTAAAGTTGCAGCGATCCATCAGATTTTTTTTTGTTGTGCCGGCTAATACAGCAGCTTTGTTTGGTTTCATTGGCCCGTCCGAATGGCAGCAGGGCGGACGTTGGACTCTTTAACAGTTTTTTTTCAGGCAGCTTTTACCACAATTTTAAACATCCCGGCAATTTTAGCTAAAGGATACAACTTTTATTTTATGAACGAATTATCACTGGACAAAGAAATGAATTTTGAAGTAACCGCACGTTTCATCGCAAAAGGCAGCGACGGGCCGGTAACCGGAGATGCATATACAGTAAGGCTTTTTGATGAAGATTTATTCGACAGTGATTTTATCGGCGAAAGCGGGCTGGATGCCAACGGTTATTCTGTAATAAGTTTCAATCATTCCACGTTCGGGGATTTGGCCAACCTCGAAACTTTTCCCGACCTTTATTTTACCGTGTATAAAAATGGCGAGATAATCTTCAAAAGTAAAGTAATGGAAGATGTTGACCTTACCGTAATTGAACAATACAAAAGAGGCGAAGGCGATGTAATTGACCTTGGTACATTTTTAATTGATGCGTTATAATAGTCTTGAATAAAAGCAGTGCCCTAATCAGCAGGTTATTTTAACAAATGCAGTATTTAATCTATCAGCTTATCAACATAATCCGCATAAAATAATTACTAAATGGATAACTGTAGTAATAGTTATCCTATATTTGCATTAACAGTACATGCCACGCTACCCATCAGAACAGCGTCCCGGGGCATGTCTTTTTAGTTTTATAGATACCCTTCAACTCATTTTTATTTCCCACAGGCCATATGTTAATCTTGTGGATTTCTTATTTGTAAAAGCCCATGTATAATAAGAAGGAACTTACTATCAAAGAACAAATATCTCAATTAAAAGAGCGTGGCCTTAATATATCTGATGATGATAATGCTAACCATTTATTGAGCCATATAAGTTATTATAGGCTTGCTGGTTATTGGTGGCCAATGCAATCTGATAAAGAAAATCACTTGTTTAAGCCTGGTAGCCAATTTAGAGATGTGTTAGCGTTGTACAATTTTGATAGAGAACTAGAGCACTGTTATTTGTAGTAATTGAAAAGATTGAGATAAGCTTACGTACTAAACTTATTTACCACCTTTCGCACGATTTTGGGCCCTGGTGGTTTCAAGACAGTTCCATATTTATAAATACCAGTGAATTGATAAAAACGCTTAGTTCTATTGATCAGGAGATAGAAAGGTCAAAAGAAGTTTTTATAAAAGAGCACAAGAAAAAACATAAGGATGATCTTAGGCTTCCACCTTCGTGGAAATCTTTAGAATTAACAAGTTTTGGCAGCCTCTCTAAATTATACGGCAACCTAAAGCATACCATAAAAGCTAAGGATCTTATTGCCTTCGAATACGGCACCGTAAATCATACCTACTTACCAAGTTGGCTACAATCCATTGCTCAAATCCGTAATTATTGTGCGCACCATAGCCGACTTTGGAATAAAAATTTACCAGGTACGCCTAAACTGTTATCAAAGCCTCCATTACCTTGGCTAAACAATGTGCCAAAAGAAAATGAATTTAAAGATTTATACGTGCATTTATGCTGCATGAAATATTTACTTAATGTTGTGCAGCCCGAAAATAATTTTACAGCTTGTTTAAATAGGCTTTTAAACAAATTTCCTACAGTAGACCCTAAAGCTTTAGGGCTTAAGCCCGACTGGTATAATGAACCATTGTGGCTACAATGATTACAAGTTATCCGTACCTGTTTGTTGTTAAAAGTAACTACTTTAAAATTCATTCAAAACCTTTATTTAAAAGCCGGATGAAACTGGTGCAGCGTATCCCGCAGGTATTCCCTGTCAAGATGCGTATAAATTTCGGTGGTGGTAATACTTTCATGCCCTAGCATTTCCTGCACGGCACGTAGGTCTGCGCCGCCTTCTACCAGATGTGTGGCAAAGGAGTGGCGGAAAGTATGTGGTGAAATTGTTTTGTTGATACCTGCTTGTTTTGCAAGGCCTTTTATAATCAAAAATATCATTACCCGGCTAAGCTTGGCACCACGCCGGTTTAAAAAAAGGAAGTCATCATTGCCAGCGCTGATGTTAATGTGTACCCTTATATCATTACGGTAAATGTTGATAAATTTAATGGCGTCGCTACCTATAGGCACCAGCCTTTCTTTATCGCCTTTGCCGATTACTTTTATAAAGCCCACATCTAAAAATAAGCTGCTTATGCGCAGGTTAACCAGCTCGCTTACCCGTAAGCCACAACTGTACAGGGTTTCAAGCATGGCTTTATTACGGCCGCCTTCGGGTTTGCTAAGGTCTAGCTTGCTAATCATTAGTTCAATCTCCTCAAAGCTTAACACATCGGGCAAAGCCCTTTTTAATTTGGGCGATTCTAATAAACTGGATGGGTCAATTTGTATTATCTGCTCTTGAAGGCAATATTTAAAAAAGCTTTTAAGCCCGCTGATGATCCTTGCTTGTGAACCGGGCGTCATGCCCAGCTCGCTTACCCAACGCGTAAAACTTTCCAAAATTTTAAGGTTAATCTGGCTGGGTGTTAGCAGTTCATCTGTCTCGTCTAAAAAAGTGGTTAGTTTATCAAGGTCATGCAAATAGGCATCAACAGAATTGTCGCTTAACGATTTTTCTAACTGGAGGTACGCCTTAAATCCTTTTTTATGCGCTAGCCACATGGTAGTGTAAAATTTTGTAGTGTCGGGTTGAATAGGAAACAAGGCAGCTCCGCTAACACAGCAATTTAAATGAATAACCGTAATAAAAAACTGATTGTTCCATAAAAATGATAGTTGGCAATAAATAACCCCCGGGCTTATAAATAAACATCTTCAATCAAAAAAAATTCTACAGGCAGCTTTTCTAGCAGTAAAATAGCCAATATGTCAAACTGAATGCGTTGCCATTGTGGGTAGAGGTACAGGTATTGTTCAGCCGCATTTATTAAATTTTCCATCTTCTTTTTGCCTACTTTATCTTCTGGCAATCCAAAGCTTTTTGTCCTTCTGGCTTTTATTTCTATAAAGTGTAACGTATTGTTTTTTATAGCAATAATGTCAACTTCAGACCGGCCATGGCGCCAATTTTTTTCAGCAACCAGGTAGCCTTCTTTTATAAGGTAAGCCTCGCCTAATTGCTCTCCGGTAATACCAGTTTGGATGTGTTTTGCCATTGTCAAATATAGATTAAGCGGATAAGTTTACACCGCTTATTTCTAAATATTGGGTTGCTGGTTTTATTATGTATTTTTGTAATCATTTAAATTAATCAAAATGAAAAAAGACAGGTCAATCGTAATAAGTTTTATACTACTTGTTTTAATGGCGTCTTTATACAAAGTGATGCCCAACAGGCCCTGGGGTTTTGCCCCGCAAATAGCCATGGCATTGTTTGCTGGTAGTGTGGTAAAAGATAAGAAGTTAGCATTTTTGTTGCCCTTGTTTTCTATGCTGATTTCAGATGTCATCTACGAAGTATTATTTTGGTACAAAATTTCACCCATACCTGGTTTTTATGATGGGCAGATAACTAATTACCTTTTATTTGGTGCTTTGACGGTTATTGGTTTTTGGATAAAAAAAAGCAACGTACTCCATATTATTGCCGGTTCGCTTGTTGGCGCAGTGGCTTATTTTATACTCTCCAATTTTGTTGTATGGATTGGTGGTGGGTTGGATATTAACAGTATGCCATACCCCAAAACGATGAGTGGGCTAATGATATGTTATATTGCAGCATTGCCATTTTTTAAAAATAGCCTGTATGCAACTTTTTTCTTCAATGCTATTTTGTTTGGTGGTTATTTTTTTATCAATAAATACTTTGTAACAAAGCCTACGCTTGCAAAAGCTTAAGTAACATTTTTTTATAAACTTAAAATGCCCCTCTGTATAAATGAGGGGCATTTTTTATTTAAAAAAGTCTTCAGGGTTATTGTGTCTCTTTTTCATAGCCCTCATCTACCAGCAAATTTTTGCCAACTGCTGCAGTTGTTGCCAATTCATCACAACGATTATTGAGTGCATTGGTGGAGTGGCCCTTTACCCAAACAAAATTTACAGTAAAGCCTTTGGCGAGTTCGTAATAATGTTTCCATAAATCTTTGTTTTTTTTACCGCCTTTAAAATCAGTTTTTATCCAGTTCTTAAGCCATCCTTTTTCAATAGCGTTTACTACATACTGGCTATCTGAAAATACGGTTACCGGCAATTCTTTTTTTGTAATGGCTTCAAGGCCGGCTATTACGGCCCACAGTTCCATACGGTTGTTGGTGGTGCGGCGATAGCCCTGCGATAATTCTTTTCGGTGCTGGCCAAAAATTAATATAGCACCATAGCCACCAGGGCCGGGGTTGCCCCTTGAAGAGCCGTCTGTATAGAGTTGTATATTGGTTGACATAATTATGCGAGAGAATTTTTTATAAAAATTGTAAGTAATTATGAAATGCCTGATGGCTTACTAAACCATAAATAGATGGGTAGCGGCTTGTGGGCACAACTACAAATTATACTGCCTGGTATCGATAAAACGGACAATGGAAATAGCCTCATAATAAGCCCGAAAATAGTAAAAATAAAATAATTGCCAATCCATCTTTAGGGTACGTGCCCTGCAAAGGAGGGTTTTAGCGGATGATAATTAAAATATTATTTGCAATGCAGTATTGCAGCGCATAAGTTATGTGTAATTATAGGTACGCCAGAAAAAGAATATTGTAGCAAAATGAGGAGGAGTACCAAATGGGTATTAGTACAAATGTGCGACGCCACCGAAGCCCCACATGGCTGCTGTATTGGCCCGGACAAAAAAATGATCATTGTTTAACCGCAAACTTCTTAAGGATTGGTAATACATAGCACGGGTTGGTAGGGTAATTCTGGATATATAATTCAATGCCGTTAAGTTAAGACCTTTCCTCTCCTTTGGAGAGGGTTAGGGTGAGGTAAAGACAAACATATAGATCCTTAACTTAACGGCATTGATATATAATTAAAAAGTAAAAATTAAGAATTCTTTCGAATGTATACATTTAAAGAAATTGAACCTGCTTTGGAGATGAATAAAAAACAAAAAACGCAACACCAAAAATGAATTTTATGTGCTTCGTATGGCTTCTACGGCATTCATTTTAGCTGCTCTTGAGGCGGGAAAAATACCTGCAAGCACGCCTACTACCAAACAGATAACGACCGTGCCTATCAATAATGGGATAGAGACGAATACTGGAAAATTGAGCACTTTTGTAAATACCAATGTAAGGATGTACACAAGCAATAAACCAATAGCGCCGCCCATAAGGCAAAGCAATGCGGCTTCCATTAAAAACTCGAATAATATGCTGGAACGCCTGGCACCGATGGCTTTTTTTAGGCCTATCATGCTAGTTCTTTCTTTAACAGTTACAAACATAATATTGGCAATGCCGAACATGCCAACAATGAGGCTAACGATTCCGATAAGCCCGCCAACAATATCTACCGTACCAAATAAGCCACTTATGGCCTTGCTAAAAGCTTCTACGCTGTTGAGTGAAAAGTTATCTTCCTGGGTGGGGCTTAGCCGGCGTATCTGGCGCATAACGCCTTGCAGCTCGTTGCTAAATTGTTCGGTGGATACATTATTTTTTCCTTTGGCTATCAATACGGGGTTACTATATTGTTCGGCAATTATTTGCTTGGCGAATTTATACGGCAGCATAACGCAATTGTCGTTATCCATACCGATAAAATTTTTGCCCTCTTTTTTTATAACGCCTACAATGGTAATGCGCTTGCCTTGTATTTCAAAATATTTGCCGATGGCCCGCTCTGCAGTACCATATAATTTTTCTGCATTATCGTACCCCATTAGGCCTACGGCGCTGCCGCTATTAAATTCAGCAGAAGAAATATACCGACCGTATGTAAATGAAATAGGCTGTACACCCATTTGAGATTCTGTGATGGCAAATACGGTGGCGTTACTAATTACATCATCTTTATAAGAAAGTGTGCCGCTAGAACGCATTAAAAAACATATCTGGTCCAGCAGTTCGGAGCGTTTTTTTATAAGGTCCATTTCCTCATACTTCATGACAGGCCTTGCACGAAATTTCCAGAAGGGCTTATCTGGGCCACCGCTATATTCCCATTTATCTATGTAGATGGTATTTGAGCCAAGGCTGCTAACTTCATTTTGGATATTGTATTGCAGGCTATTGACCGTTGCCAGTACGCCAATGATACAAAAAATACCAAAGGCTACACCAATTAGGCTTAGCCCGGTGCGTAATTTATTAACCCTCAGCTCTTGAAAAGTGAGGCGTAAAGAATTGCCTAGAATCTGAAGCGTTTTGCGCATAGCTCAAAAATACAATAAGGAAATTTATTTAACGTAAAAATTGATAAATGGTTGTCGCCCACCGGTGAGCCACCTTTTAAAGATGGCTCACCGGGGGGCAAACTTTACGTGTTTATTTATTAAATACAGCCATCTGTTTTTTTTACTGATTATTTATGATGATTAAAATACTGATGGGATATTGTTTACTACCGGATAACTTTAATAGATTATCGCCGTTCTATTTAATTTGGTTTCGTTATTTTTATAACAATGGAAAGCTTTCAAATTGTAATATTCATCATGGCCATACTGATTGGGTTATCGGCTATTGCAGATAAGATAAAGTTGCCTTACCCTATTTTATTAGTGGGTGTTGGTTTAGTAATAGGCTTTGTTCCCGTATTGCCAGACCTTGCCCTTAACCCCGAAATAGTGTTTCTTATTTTTTTGCCGCCGCTGTTGTATGATGCGGCTTTTAAAACTTCGTGGCACGAATTTAAAACCGCCATAAGGCCAATTTCTACCTTAGCAATAACATTGGTTTTTTTTACAACTATAACTGTTGCTATAGCGGCTCATTATTTTATACCAGGCTTTAACTGGCCATTGTCGTTTGTGCTGGGGGCCATTGTATCGCCGCCAGATGCGGTTGCGGCCACTGGTATTATTAAAGGCCTTGGCTTAAATAAAAAAGTAGTCACTATTTTAGAGGGAGAGAGCCTGTTGAACGATGCCTCGGCATTGATTGCTTACCGGTACGCCGTTGCGGCGGTTACTACTGGCGTATTTGTGTTTTGGAAAGCCGGGCTGGAATTTTTGTGGGTGGCTGGTGGCGGTATTATTGCCGGTATTATTATTGGTTATCTATTTATAACCGTACATAAAAAGATAACCCACAATTCAATTGTTGAAACGAGCCTAACATTGCTGGCGCCCTACATCGCTTATTTATCTGCAGAGCATATCCACGTATCTGGTGTGCTGGCAGTTGTTTGCGCAGGGCTGATGGTAACCTGGCGTGCGCCGGAAATATTCTCTTACCAAACCCGTATGCGTACCCGTGCTGTTTGGGATACTGTTATCTTTTTACTAAATGGTGTTGTATTTATTTTGATTGGGCTGCAGTTGCCCGTAATATTAAAAGAGATAAAAGGATATTCATTTTTAGAGTTGCTTGGTTATGGTTTACTCATTAGTTTAGTGACTATATTAGTGCGCATTATCTGGGTGTTTGCAGGGGTGTATAGCAACAAAATATTCCCGTCTAACAAAATGCCTTTGGTACCGGATGAAAATGGCCAACTGCAGGAAAAAGTGCCCTGGAAGAACGTATTGATAGTTGCGTGGACGGGCACCCGTGGCGTAGTATCGCTGGCAACCGCACTGGCACTGCCTTTAACGTTAAACAACGGTACAGCTTTTCCTTACCGTAACATTATTTTGTTTCTAGCTTTTGTGGTAATTTTTATAACGTTGGTAGTACAGGGCTTAACCTTGCCATTGCTTATCCGTTTGTTAAAAGTAGATAAAACAACAACGCTGCATAAAGAGGATAAAGAGCTGGATTTAATGCTGGTGCACCAGTCAGTTGATTTTATTGAAAATAGGTTTCCGGTAGTGTTGGAGCCACAGGTGCACGAAATGATAAGGAAACGGTACGATGCCCAGATAATTAAACTAAATAAGGAATTAAGGCAAATAGAGCGATCGGGCAAACATACGAAAAAAGTAACCTCTGCGCCAATGCTGCAATTACTGCTGTCACAATTAGAGATAACAAAATTTCAAAGAGAGCTGCTTATCAAATTTCATAAAGAAGGCAGCTTTAGCGACGAAGCCATCCGCCATGCAGAGCAGGAATTGGATATAGAAGAGTTGCGCTTGAATGGGTTGATTGAAAAAAATGAGAAGTGATTTAATTTAGAATTAAAAATTAAGAATTAAGGATTAAGAATTCTTTTGGATTGAAGCATTATTTTTAAACTGGTATTTAAAAAGGTTACTAAATATTTTTAGTTAGTAAGATGATAATATTGGATAAGGGAAAAGCATTTGCTAAATACGCTATAATAAATGCTTTTTTATGATTTGCTATGCCTGCTGCTAGTTGTTTACCGTAAACAAAAAACATGTTACGCAAAAGGGAAACCGTAAAAACCTTTTAGTACGCCAATAACGATACAATAGGTATTTAATTTAAATTGCGGCACGATATTATAGTTATCACAACTTGTAAACCTTTAAGTTTTTATGAAATTAATTCCTTCATCAGTGCCGCCATTTCATACAAAGATGGCGATGGTATTAGTGAGCATTATTGCTTTAGGTTATTTATCTGTTTTGGGCAAAGAGGTGCTTAGCCCTTTATTATTTGCTTTGTTGTTTTCAATTTTATTACTGCCCTTTGCCAGTTTGTTAGAACAGCGCCTAAAGTTTCGCCGCAGCGCCGCTGCAGGTGTTTCAGTTATACTCCTCATTTTTTCTATAGGGCTTATATTATACCTGGTTGCATCGCAAATTACAGGGCTGGCAAGCGATTGGCCACAATTTAAACTACAGTTTAATGCTAGTATGCAAGCGGTGCAACACTGGATTAGTACCCAGTTCCACGTAAACATAAGCAAGCAAATGGCGTACATCAACACGGCTACTACAGGTTTATTATCTGCCAGTACCGGAGTTATTGGCGCTACTGTTATTTCTGTTTCAGGCCTTATGCTATGGCTGGTTTTTACTATGATCAATACTTTCTTTTTACTGTTTTACCGCAGGCATATTGTTACTTTTTTAGTAAAGGTTTTTAAAGAAGATAATGAAGAAGTAGTGTACGACATCATTGCCGAAATACAGTTTATGATGCGTAAATATATCCTCGGGCTATTGCTGGAAATGGCTATTGTTACTATTGTACTTTGTGCCGTTTTTTGGTTACTGGATATTAAGTACGCTTTTTTGCTGGGCATCATTACCGGGCTATTTAACATCATTCCATACATAGGTATTTTTACCGCATTGCTCTTTAGCATGCTGGTAACTTTTGCTACCGCAGCTGCAACTACTAAGGTATTGCTGGTACTGGTTGCGGTAGTGGTAATGCACCTTATAGATAGTAATGTTCTGCTGCCAATGATAGTAGGCAGCAAAGTAAAAATAAACGGGCAAATAACGTTGCTCGGCGTTATTGTGGGCGAAATGATGTGGGGCATACCAGGCATGTTTTTATCCATACCGGTAATAGCAATCGCCAAAATAATTTTCGACCGGGTAGAAAGCCTTCAGCCATGGGGCTTATTATTAGGAGATGAAAAAAGCGAAGCACAGCCTCACCCGTTAAAGCCGGAAATAGAAACAACTGGGGTTTAATTTTCTATTTATACTTTTTTTTTGTCGTCGTTTACTGGTTCAATTTTCTTTAAAAAAACATGCTTACAAGTTCTTAATTTTTTATCCTTAAGTAAATTTCTGGCGTGCAAGCCTATATGATATGGCAGCTATATCCGGCTGCGGAGGCTTTTTAAATGGCAGCGAGTGAGACATAGAAAGTTTTTGCTAATGCCTAATTGAGAATCTCCTTCAATTTGGGCAATGTTTATTTAGTATGATAATGGAAACTCAATGCCTAAATTAAAGGCAAATATTTTTCAGTAAAATATAATAGTGCTTGTAGTATACACTAGTAAAATAATCTTCTTTAGGGGATGGCAAGACACAAAAAAAGCCATCAAAATAAATTGATGGCTCCCTGGCGTTGTAGGCCAGGCAGATTATTTGTTGAACATGCATTCGGTTAACTTGCGGTTACCGAAGGTGCCCATGATTGATCTGTAGATTGCATGAATACCTCCTTTTTATTTGATGAATAATAAAGTTACTATTAATTCCAATAAAAAAATCATCAATAACAACCTTAACTAATAATTTTTTCTTAAAAAAAACTATCAGATCTCGAGCTTTTCCAGCACTACCAATGTCTCTAAAAATTCGGTCCAGGCACTCTGCCATTTATCTTTTGCGGCGCCAATCTTTTCATGGTTCTCGCCGGTACCTGTGCCTTTTGCCTTCATATATTCTTCCAGCTTTTCTAATGTTTCTTTATTCAATTCTTCTAACCGTTTTGTATGTTCCATAATTTTAGTTTAATCACTTTTTTTAGTATTCTTAAGTTTATTGTAATGTACCAAATTAATATTGTTTAACCAATGACTGTTAGTTAACAATTTATTTGTTCGACTTTACTGCATTTTATTACTCTCTTATGTAGGGTGAGTATATGGATTATCTTACTTTCATTACTGAAACATGCAATAAACAACAAACTAAAAACTTATTTTTATACTAATTTTTCCAATGATAAAATTAGCAAGCCTGTTTAAACACAACAAATAGTTTTTTTAAGTTTTGTGATATGGATTCCAAGCATCGCCAATTAAGTAATTTGAGCAATATTATCATCAATATTAATTGTAGTAATGGAAACAATGCATTTATACATGGTACTAGTAGGGTGCCGCCCACCAGGAAGAAATACAGAACAGCACGATGTGTATTTTGGCATCGGGCAAAACGTAAAGGATTTATTGCCAGGCTTATACGAGTTTTGGCCCGCTGCAAAAAAGAACCTGCACCTGGATGCATGGCGGCAAGTACAAATTGTTGATGGCTACCAAGTGCTGCTAACGCTTAAAGATGCACCATTACCTGTTGAAGCAAGCAACGCCAAACTATTTTTTATAAACCTCGGCGGATACAAAAAGGACGAGTTTGAAGAATTTCATTACAAGATGGTTGTTGCTGCTACAGATAAGGGCATGGCTATTAGCAAGGCACGGCAAACAGCGTTTTTTCAGCACACAGGTTTTAAATCTGCACCGTCGCATGTTGATGATAAATTTGGGATAGATGTGGATGATATTTTTGAGATAAAAGAAATATTGACACCGGCAATGAAGGATAAGTATCGCATTGTACTTGTTGAAACAACTATACAACAACAGGATGAGTTGCACCTTGGCTATATGCCGCCACATAAATTATAGCCATTCAATAGTTGCGATTATTCCTTCTTTTTTCTTTACTTTGAAACTCAAAATAAAATATGAAAACAATAGCAGTAGATATGGATGGTGTGCTGGCCAACGTGTATAGCCAGTTTATAAAAATGCATGCTGCTGAGTTTGGCAAAATGTACACTATGGATGAAGTGAGCGGCCTGCCTGAGTTAGAAGTGTTTCCCAACGAGCGGG
>JANXVN010000083.1 GCA_025351645.1 Ferruginibacter sp. | reverse complement strand
CGCTGGCATGGAGAAGGCACCTCTAACTGGGTACCTATTATAAGTCAAAAACATAGGATTAACTATGTTGGTTCTACCTATAGCATTGAAGATGGAAGTTATTTCAGGATAAGAAATGTTCAATTGGGATATAATTTTGGGCAATCTCTAATATCCAAACTAAAAGTTCGCAACTTAAGGGTATTTGTAAACATTCAGAATTTAAAAACTTGGAAGCATAATTCTGGCTATTCTCCAGAGTTTGGTGGCGACGCAACAGCATTTGGTTATGATAATGCAGGAGCGGCCATACCTATGATAAGTACAGCAGGCTTAAATGTTACTTTTTAATTCTTTTAAATTATTTGATATGAGAAAAAATAAAATTTTATTTTGGTGTTTGTTACTGACAATGCCATTACTCTCTGGATTAGTTTCAGGATGTAAAAAATCGCTGGATCGTAAACCGCTTACTGCTACCCTCGATGATCTAAATCAGGGCGTTGTAGAAGCACAAAGCTTGGGTTTATATAATGCATTAAGGCAAAATGCAGGATTTTCTTCTTTGCCATGGCTCGACTTTCATAGCATTCGTGATGACGATGCACAAAAAGGTAGCAGCCAATCTGATGGTAATGAAGTAACCGCCGAATTTGAAAACTTTAATTATTCAAAAGATGATTGGGCACCTAATACTTATTGGAACGATCATTATGCAATGATAAATTTGGCCAACAACGAATTGCATGATGCCGATTCTTTAAAAGCTGTTGATGCAGCATCTTTACGTAACGTTGGCGAGGCAGCTTTTTTTAGGGCCTACTCCTATTTTGAGTTAGTGAAAACATACGGTGATGTACCTAAGCTTACCCAAAAAATAGTAGTAGCATCTGACGGAATTAAACCAAAATCTCCGGCCGCTGATATTTATGCATTAATAGATGCAGATTTGGCTGTGGCTGCAAAATATTTACCAATTAGTAGTTCCGTTTATGGGGCAGGTTTTGATGGTAGGTTAACAAGCGGCGCTGCTAATACATTATGGGCACAAACTCATTTATTTAGAGGAGATTGGACGCAGGTTATAGGTCTCTGTAATCAGGTTATCACCTCCGCACAATACTCTTTACAACCAAAATTTGTTGACATTTGGAAAGATGGCACAGATGGAGTTGGAAAAAATGGAAAGGAATCAATATTTGAAATGCAATGTACAGATGGTGCAAATGCGGCAAGCAATGGTAAATTAGACAATGGTACTGCTTGGGGGACTTGCCAGCAGGTTCGCCAAGGTGGTGCACCTAATAATTGGAACCTTGGTTGGGGATGGAACCAGCCAACTGATAATTTGGTAAACGCCTGGGATGCTACAGATCCAAGAAAACCTTCCACCATATTATATTCTGGCCAGGATGACGATCAGGCGCATGGAGGCTGGGGTGTAACATTGCCAATATATGATGCTGCACAGGGAAATGGTGGTATTGCAAGAAAATACTGGAATAAAAAATTATACATAGGCAACGACCCTGCCATGAGGGCTTTTACAGGTTTTATTAATAGTAACGGCCAAGCACCATGGATCAACCATAGGATATTAAGGTACGCTGATGTACTATTAATGCTTGCTGAGGCTTCAAACGAAGTTGGCGATGGAGCTACAGCCGCAGCAATGGTTGAACAAATTAGGGCCAGGGCAAGAAATGGTGTTGCTACGGCATTACCGCCAATAGCCTTTTTAAATCAGGCGCAAATGCGTACAGTTATAAAAAATGAAAGAAGGTTTGAATTTGCAATGGAAGGATATCGTTTTTATGATTTGGTAAGATGGGGCGATGCGGTTAATGTGCTTGGATCTTTAGGTTATACCAACAGGTGCAGGTTTTATCCTATTCCCCAAAAAGCAATAGATCTGTCTGGTGGGGTTTTAATTCAAAATCCGGAATGGTAAAACTTTAAAATAAAATTTTTGTTTCCTATTTGGTCAGAAAATGTTTTTCAGCGTTCTCATTAATTAAAAATTTAATCATGAAAATAAAAATAATCAAAAGTGCCTTATTTATTTTGGCACTTGCACTAGCACTAACAGCTTGCAACAAAATTAACCATCCTGCGTTAGGGAATTATCCAAAAGATACAAACCCACCGGGTGGGCCTTTAAAATTTTACGCTTCATTTGATGGTACTACAAAAGAC
>JANXVN010000079.1 GCA_025351645.1 Ferruginibacter sp. | reverse complement strand
AACCGCAGTTTCAATTTCTATGTTTTTATAAGCTGTAGATGCTTTTACTTTATCTACAATGCTATTTTTAAGCTCTTCGCTAATAGGTTCTGCTGTTGTAATTTTTAATTGATAAATACTTCTTAATTGGTTGAATTGTTCAACAAATGCATTGGCAATTTCAGGCAGGCTAGATTCTCTTCCTTTACGTACCAGCAATTTTACAAAAGAAGAAGTGGTAAGGTTAACCCTGCCCGTTAGGATAGATTCGATCACCTTTTCCTTAGTACCAGGCTTAATAATAGGGCTGCGTAAAAGAGCAACAAAATCCGGATTGCTTTTGCAGATGCGTTGTACAAATTTCATATCTGCACAGATAACATCCACCTGGTTTAGCTCCGTAGCTAAATCAATCAAACTTTTTGCGTACCTGCCTGCTAAACGTGGGTTATTCATTGTTACTTGCTGATGTATTGATTATATTTCACTAAAAATAAACTGCTTTCTTCTTACGGCAAATTAATTAAAAGTTGCTTCATCGGCTAATTTGCTGATGTAGGTTTCCTGCTCTTGTTTATTGCTTAATTCCCTGCGTAATATTTTTTCGCTCACTTCTATTACCAGTTTGCCTACCTGATTTTTCATATCTGTGATAGCGGCCATTTTTTGATGGTTGATAGAAGCATGCGCATCTTCAATAATTTTTGCGGCAGCAACTTTTGCTTGTTCCTTAGCATCGTTGATCATCCTGTCTTTCAGCTCTTTGGCTTCTTTTAATAAAGCAGCCCTTTCTTCACGTGCCTGTACCAGCAATAATTCGTTATCGTTTTTCAACTGCGCCATTTCCAGCTTTACTTTTTCGGCCATTGAAATACTATCTGCAATATTAGTTTCCCTCTCGTTTAAAGAACTAATGATAGGTTTCCATGCAAACTTTTTCAGTATCAGCAACACGATAATGAACGCTAGTAACGTCCAGAAAATAAGCCCTAAATGTGGTAATAATAAATCCATGATTGATGCCCTCCTTTCCCCGAAGGGAAATTTATTATAATAAAATTTGTAAGCTTGTTTTAAAACTACTGCATCCCCCGCCCTATGCTTCGGATGCAGTAATAATTTTTGTACGACTAGTTCTTAAGAACTGCCAATAAGCCTGCGATAACTGCAAAAAGAGCAACGCCCTCTACAAATGCAGCAGTCAGGATCATATTGCCGCGAATGTCGTTTGCTGCTTCTGGCTGACGGGCAACTGATTCAGTAGCACCTTTACCAATTAAACCAATACCAATACCAGCACCAATTGCAGCCAAGCCTGCACCAATTGCACCACCAGCATTAGCAAGGGAAGCATCTAACAAAATGTTCAAAAATGACATAACTGTTTGTTTTATGAATGAATAAAAATTACGCAACTATTGCATCATCGTGCCCCTCTACACTATTGTGCCCACCGGCAAACGACTGCCCGATAAAAACAGCTGTAAGCGTAGTAAAGATGTATGCCTGGATGAATGCTACCAATATTTCGATGACATAAATAAACACCGCAAAAGCAACTGATAGTGGAGAAAAGCCCCAGCCTGCTACTTTTGACATGCCGCCAAATATAAAGATCAAAACAATGAAACTTAAGATAATGATATGCCCTGCTACCATATTGGCAAATAGACGAATAATTAATGCCGCAGGCTTAATAAGCAATACACCAGCTAATTCTATAGGAATTAAAATTATTTTTACTAAAAAAGGTACGCCGGGAGGCCAAAAAATGTGGCCCCAGAAATGGCCGTTGGTACTAAATAAAATAACTATCAAGGAAATAATACCTAAAACTGCGGTAAAAGCTGTGTTGCCGGTAACATTGGCAGAACCTGGCAATAAGCCAAATAAGTTATTGATAAGTATAAAGAAAAAAATTGTTAGCAAGTAAGGCAGGTAGCTGTTAGCCTTTTTGCCCAGGTTAGGCTTTGCAATATCATCCCTAATGAAAGTAATAACTGGTTCAATTAAATTTTGCAGGCCTTTAGGTGCTGTTTTTATGCCTTGCCCGGTTTTGTATTTGTTGGCAACTGAAAGCATTATCAATACCAATACAAAGAGCGCAATAAACATTTGCACCACATTTTTGGTAATAGAAAAATCGTACACTTTTGAACCATCAATTGCTACAATTTCTTTAGCTTCATTTAATTTGTAGCCATTATATTCTTCTTCGCCCTCGTGCCCAAAGCGGGATGAAGAGAAAACTTCCACGCCTTTGCCTGGTGCGTAAACAATTATAGGTAATGGAATAGTTGCATGGAAACTTCCTGCGGTAAAAAAATGAAATTCATGGTCGTCTTTAATATGGTCCATGATTATTTTAGAAGGGTCTAATTTTTCTTGATGCTCTGCTGCAATACCGTTTTTACCTGCTTCAGGCTGATTTTCTTGCGCAAACAACGCAGTAGAAAACAGTAGTACAAACAGGCTAAAAACCGCTACCAGTAATGCTTTGATGCTCTTTAATACCATAATATCCCTGAAATTTGGCGCAAAGATAAGCGTTTAGGCTAAATAGAGAAGGAGAAAAAGGAAATTTTATCAGGTAATTTATTATGAAGAATTAATCCAAACCCATTTCTTTACGAAGCGTTATTATTTTTTCCAGTTCCCTTACATCCTGCTGATCTTTTGGGCGGTTAACTACTTTTTTATTAGCAATAAGCTGATTAATATGTAAAAAAGGAACTTTAGTTTTTTCAATATCTGCAATGGTGGCAATACTAAGGCATTCATCAAAAGAAAATCCTTCTAAACCTTTCATATCTACCATAATATCTAATTTCAATCCGTTATTAAGATAAAAATCTGTCCAACCTGCAACAAATTGCATGGTTTCCATCATAAAATAATCACCCATACCTGCATCTCTAAAAGCTTTCCTTAAATTTACCCTGTTATTTTGAGTATCTTTTAACCACATATCCATATCGCCAGTATAGCGCTGGTATCCATGTATATTTATTGCGAAACCTCCAACCATTATGTACCTAACATTATTATCCTGAAGGTATTTCCAGAACTTAATATCTCTTCATCAAAAATATCCATTTAAAAAAATTATTTATTAAGGTTGTAAGGTTTGTGTGTAATTACAGCCTTGCTCATTGTACGTTGAATTTTATAAAGTGTAGTAGCCATCAAAAACCTTTCTGTAAAAGAACGGTTTAATGCATCTCTTAATAAATCCATTTCTGCTTTTTCATAATCTGCAACAGGTTCGTGCAAAATATTACTTTCAGCAAATGATTGGTTATGTTTTGAATATCAACCACTGTAATTTACTAAATTAATTGGTAAATTAAACAGGCAATTTAGTAACCGCCTGCTTTTCAAACTGCAATTTATGTAACTGGTAATAATGCCCACGCTTTGCTATTAATTCATCATGGGAGCCAATTTCCATTATTTCGCCCTTATCCAGCACCATAATTTTTGTTGCCTTGCGGATAGTTGATAAGCGGTGTGCAATTACGATAGAAGTACGCCCGGTAATTAATTTATCGATGGCATTTTGTATCAGTTGTTCGCTTTCTGTATCTACGGACGAAGTTGCTTCATCTAAAATAAGTATAGCCGGATTGTATAATAATGCCCTTACAAAAGATAATAGCTGGCGTTGCCCTAACGATAACGTGGCGCCTCTTTCCATTACATTATAATTGTAGCCGCCGGGCAATTGCATAATAAAATCGTGTATGCCAATCATTTTGGCAGCTTGTATAACCTGCTCCTTTTTTATATCGCTGTTGCGTAAAGTAACATTTTCGTAAACTGAGCTGCTAAATAAAAATACATCCTGCAATACAACGGCAATTTTGCTGCGCAGATAAAAAAGATCATACGCCTCTATATTTGTACCATCTATTTTAATGGCGCCTTTTTGGATATGGTACAGCCTGTTTATTAAACTGATGATAGAAGTTTTACCACTGCCGGTATTGCCAACAATGGCTAATGTTTCGCCTACATTGATGCTGAACGAAATATCTTTCAGCACATAATTTTCGTCGTTGTAGGCAAACCATACATTATCAAATTCCAGCTTGCCTTTTATATCTTTTTGTACGGTATCCGCAACCGAAGCCTGTGGCGTAACATCTTCATTATCCAACACTTTAAATACTCTTTCGCTGGCTATCATGCCCATTTGCAGCACGTTGAATTTATCGGCTATTACCCTTAATGGGCGAAATAACAAGTTAAGGCATAATATAAAAGAGGTGATTACGCCTACAACGGCTGGCTTATCTACATCAGCTAATACCAAAGATTCTTTAGCTGCCCACCAAACCAATAAGCCTACTGATAAGGCTGATACCAATTCTACCACCGGAAAAAAAATCTGAATAGGCAAAAATGGATTTTATATTGGCATTGCGATGTACTTTATTAATGTTGTTAAATTTTGCAAATTCTCTTTTTTCTGCCGCAAAGGCCTGTACAATACCCATGCCTGTTATATGTTCCTGCACAAAGGCGTTTAACTGCGCTACCGCATTACGTACTTGTATGAAAGATTTGTTTACGCTTTCCTTAAAATAGTAGGTGGCGATAATCAGTACCGGAAAAGGTGCCAGGCAAATAAGCGTGAGTTTCCAGCTAATAAAAAACATGTAAGCCAGTACGGCAATGATGGATAACAGGTCGGCAATTATAGGTATTAACCCATCGCTAAAAATATCGTTGATAGATTCTATGTCGTTGATAGTGCGTGTAGTAAGCGTGCCGATGGGCGTTTTATCAAACTGGGATAGGTTAAGGCTGATGACTTTTTTATAGGTTGCCACCCGCATATCCTTTACCACGCTTTGTCCAAGGGAAGCCGTAAAAAATGTAAAAATAAACCTGCAGATTGTTTCAATTATAAGCAAAGACAGTTGAATGATGGTGATGCCAATAATTACTGGCCCGGCGCCCTTTAAAAACCAATATTGCGTACCCGCCTGCAACCCTTTGGTAATGGTAATTTGTATAAGCCATGGGCGGATGGGAGAAATGACCGCTAAAAAAACAGCCAAAAACAAAGACCAATAAAATTTATTTTTATAAGGGGAGGCAAATTGAAATACCCTGCGCAATAATAAAAAATTGGTACTAGGTTTTGCCTTGGGCTGCTCACTCATTTTGCAAAGTTAGCAAATAATTTTGCCGGAGGTTGGCTGGTACGTTTTATTATTTAGTTGCCGCAGATGCGGAGATTAAATTTGAGCCTTACTATAATTTGTATTTTTAATCTGCGAATCTGCGGCTATGCTTATTGTATTTCCATCTTTTTATTATAAGCCTTTATAAAAATAGCGCCCAGGTTTTTGTAAGGTGGTATATAATCATCCCAGCTTTCTTTTACTTCCCTATTATTATCAGCATAAAACACTTTTGTCAGGGCTGCCCACATATCTTTCCAAACCAATGTTTTGCCAGATAGCAGCGCCTGGTTTAAGTAATTAATTATTGGGCGGTTAATATCTCCCTTGCCAATTTCTTTGGTGGAAATAATATGCGCATCCGGAGAAATTTTTAATATTTCGCTTAAGTTTTTATAACCTCCGCAAGATCCCAGCACAATTATTTTTGCATTGCTTGCCATTCGGTTTATAGTACCTGGTAGCCAATAACTATGTCCCCGATGGATTACAATGGAAGGGTTTAAAGCATTCTGATGTAAGTATTTAGTTAAATGTGCCTGTGCCGTATCATCCAAATTCTTATCGCTATTTAAAGGCAGGTTGGCATAAATCAATATCTTTCCGCTTAGAGATTTAATTTCTACCCATTCTGGCTTAGTCGTTATTTTCCAATCCATTTTGGCAAATGAATTGATAAAGCCTGTATAATTTGTACGCCCATCTTCATCGCCATAAAAAAATACTTGCTGTATTATCCTGCCGCTATCATCGGTAAGGTATTTATTATCGATGGAATAAATAGAAGGTATGCCTATTTGGCTTGTAAGGTCAACGTTAGAACTATCCGAAGAAGATAAAATAGTTTTTAGCAAACTATAGATCATCTTGCCCCTTCTGTTATTTTCATCTGCATTGCGTTGCTCGTTATTGGTTACATTCCGCAAAATATTTTGCAGCAACGTTGTGTCCCTAATGCTGCTATAACTATCGGCCACATCTACCGCATCTTCCAGGTTGCTGCTTTTATCGAGGTTGGCAACAAAGGCTTTCATTAATACAGAAGATTTTTCTTGCGGCATTGTTTTCAATAAAACATCCAGCTGGTTAAAGTTGGCAGCCATTTTTATAAACTTCCTAAAGTAATCCATGTTTACGCTCATCATCAATTCATCGCCCCTTGGCGTGGTACCCATTTTTTGCAGCAGCCGGGTAAAACTATGCTTATAGCTGGAAGTATAAATATCGTTTTCCCCCATCACCATTACATAATATAAATCCTGGGCAGACAATGGTTCGATAGCCCGCATGCGGATATTAAGGTTATTTTGCTCGTGTAATTCATTGATAGGCGTAATAAAATGCTGGATGGCTTTGCGCTGCAACATTTCCCGCAGCCCATTTGCACCAAACATGGCGATGGGTGTATCCTTTGCAATTAATCTCTTCTGATAGCCAATTTCTGTCTTCACCAGTAATTTAAAATAGCCAACACTATCCATCTTCTTTTCGCCATCGCCAATAAAACGCTGTATGCTATCAATGGCTAATTTGCCTTTCAATAAATCATCTAAAAAAGGAAAATAAAATAAAGAATTCGGCGTGCGGATAAGCTTAACTATCGCATGCACCATCGGGTTACTATTTCTTTGTATCAGCTTGCCTTCCTGTGTGTTGGTTCCTGAAGCATAATCGTATAATTGTTTCGGGTTGTTGATGCACGCTAAAACTACCAGGCTATCTGCAAAAGGCTCATTTATAAATGGGCGTATGGTAGCCAATATCCTTTCGGGATACGTAGCTATATATTTCAGGTACAAATTATTTTTGCTGCTTTTATACCCCTTATTACTTTTAAAAATCTCTACATTTATCACACCGATTTCATAAGGCGCTTCATCGATATAAGGCGTCATATCCAGCGTATCCAGGTTTGCTTTTAATATCTTCTCAAAATTTTCTATCAGCTGTGGGGCCATTACAGGGTTTAGCTTATTAAGTTTCCATGCAGCCCTAAAGTTGCTAACTACTTCCTGTATATAATTAAGCTGGCGAATTTTTTCATTGTTGGTAGGTATTTTTTTATCGGTTTCGATAAAGTCCTGCAAAACATCAATCCTTCTAATTAAAGCATCTGTTACTTGCAGGTTTATATCGTCATTGTCCGAAACTTTTACCATACCATCTTGCTTTCCATCAGCCTTGTCGCATTTAAGCTGCTCTTCATCAATCTGCTCGTGGTTGCGCTGGCGCTGAATTGGTATAACGGTAGAATCTATGCTGCCAAAAGCATTGCCGCAAACCAGTAAGAATATAAAATGTAAAAAATATTTTTTCATGTGTTTCTGTAAGTACAAAGATGATTAAAAATACAATTGCTTTTAAACGAAGGATTTAAAAGAAACGTATTACTGCAAAGCTACTGCATGTGGTTAACAATTTGATAATATCAGAACCACTTGCAACTGTTAAGTTATTTAAACTGATAGCCTACTTTTGTGCATCGAAAAAAGATATGAGTAATGTTAAAAAAATATTAATTGCTGATGATGAACCAGATATACTGGAAATCATACAATTTAACCTGCAGCAGGAAGGCTACGAAGTTTTTACCGCAAAAAATGGCGACGAGGCAATTGAGATGGCTAAAAAACATCTTCCAAACCTTATCATCCTTGATATTATGATGCCTGGCAAAAATGGCATCGATGTATGTAACATTTTAAGGATGCAGCCTATTTTTAAAGAAACGTTAATCGTATTTTTATCAGCATTAAGCGATGAAGGCACAGAAATACGTGGCCTGGAAACTGGCGCGGATGATTACCTTACCAAGCCAATTAGCCCTAAAGTTTTGATAAGCAAAGTAAATGCGCTTTTTAGAAGATTGAATAATGAAGGCGGAGACCTTTTGCAATTAGGCGACCTTAAAATTGACCGTGAAAAATACCTTATCAATTACCAGGGCAGCGACATTGTTTTAGCAAGAAAAGAATTTGAATTACTTGCCTTGCTAGCTTCTAAGCCAGGCAAAGTTTTTTTACGCAACGAAATATTAAACCAGGTTTGGGGCACCGAAGTAATTGTTGGCGACCGCACTATTGATGTGCATATACGCAAAATACGCCAAAAGCTAGACTTGGATTGTATTACAACCGTAAAAGGAGTTGGTTATAAATTTGAATTATAATTAATTGCCGTTAAGTTAAGGATTTATATGTTTGCCTTTACCTCTCTCTAAAGCAGAGAAAAGGGCTTAACGTCAAAGCATAGAATTATCATTACTTTTATCGTACATTCCAATACAATCAACAATATGCCTGCGGTACTTTTTTACATGTTTTAGTAAAACAGTTTAACTTACACATGTAAAAAACTGAGTATGAAAACAATTAGTAAAGAAACTCTTTTACACCAGGAAATAGTTAACAGTATCTCTCATGGCGCGGGGCTTTTGTTTGGCATTATTTCTATACCCTACCTAATTGCCATTGCAATTAAAAATGTAAGCACTGCAGGTGTAATTGCCGCCAATATTTATGGGTTTGGCTTTTTGATGGTATTTACATTTTCTACCTTATACCATAGTTTTCAGCAGCCTCGAAAAAAATATATTTTTAAAATTTTTGACCACATCAGCATTTACTTTTTAATTGCTTGTACATACACGCCATTTATAATAATTTATGTAAACAATACTTTCGGCATTTCGCTGCTGGTAGCTGTATGGAGCCTTACATTTTTGGGCATTTTTTTTAAGGTATTTTATACTGGCCGGTTCGGAAACTTATCTACTGCCATTTATCTTTTAATGGGCATGCTTTTGCTGGCTGGTGGTAAAACTTTTTTTGCAGCCATGCCGGTTTCTGTAGTTGGGCTTATTATTGCCGGCGGCGTATTGTACGCTACCGGGGTAATATTTTATGTGTGGAAAAAATACACTTACCATCATGGAATATGGCATTTGTTTGTGCTGGCTGCCGCTATTTGCACTACATAGCTGTTTTAAAAACAATCGGCTTTCAATAATTATTTATAAGATGATCAATTAAAAATTCAAATCATCAAACCAAATTTAAAACCACACCCCTAAATGTTTTCTACAAAAAATTTATCGCCTCAGCAGCTTTCAGGTATTACCGCAGCAATAATTGCGATGCCCATTAGCGCAACCATTTACTTTTTTGAGCCAATCTGGTGGTCGGCTGTAATTAGCCTGGTGATAATTTTTACAGCTAGTTATGGGTTGATATTATTTATGGTACAGCGTTTTGTTTACCGAAAAATAAAGCTCATCTACAAGCTTATTTATCAAACCAAAGCAAGCAAAAGAGAAGAGTTTTATTACAAGAATATACTACCCCAAAAAAGCATAGATGAAGTACGGCAGGATGTAGAAGCATGGGCAGAACAACGGAAGGCTGAAATTGAATTGCTAAAACAGAACGAAGCTTATAGGAAAGAGTTTTTACAGAATTTATCGCATGAATTAAAGACGCCCATATTTGCCATACAAGGCTATGTTGATACCTTAATAAACGGAGCTTTAGAAAACCCTGATGTAAACAGGAAATTTCTTGGCAGCACCTCCAGGAACGTAGACCGCCTGGTGAACCTGGTAGATGACCTTGATGAAATTTCAAAGCTGGAGCGTGGCGAACAGCAGTTGTACAAAGAGAATTTTGTAATACAGGAACTGGTAAAAGATGTGTACGAATCGTTGCTGATAAAGGCTGAGGAAAAACAAATAAAGATGATCATAAAAAAAGGCTGCGAAGTGCCTTTGACTGTTTATGCAGATAAAGAAAAAATGCGCCAGGTAATTATAAACCTGGTAGAAAATGCCATTAAATATGGCAAGCAAAATGGCATCATCGAAGCTAGCGCTTACAAAATAGATGGCAAAAGGATATTGATAGAAATTAGCGATGATGGCATCGGCATTGGCGAAGAGCACCTAAGCAGGGTTTTTGAAAGATTTTACCGCACTGACCTTGCACGTAGCCGTAAAGTGGGTGGCAGCGGGCTTGGACTAGCCATATGCAAACACATTATTGAAGCGCACCAGCAAGCAATACACGTACGCAGCACGTTAGATGTGGGCACCACATTTGGGTTTACTTTGCAGAGTAAAAAAGACCAGGGTTGATCTGGAGAGTATCCTGTTTTAAAGGTTATACTGTTAATTAGCCATTAAAAATTAAGAATTAAAAATTCATTTGGTTTGCTACATAATTTAACCACCCATTTAGCATTCAAATTGAGAGCTCGTCCCCTCCCCATTAATCCAGCTATATTCTCTCCATCGGAATGCACTGCAAAACGAAAAAAAAACTAAAAACCAAAAACCCAAAACTTCTTTATGTTTTGATAACCTTCTGTTTACAATTTCTACACATAAGTGATAGAACTTTGTATCAAACTATATCTGTTGGAAAAAAGAAAACTTGATGTGGCTGTTATATCCGACGTACACCTTGGAACCTACGGTTGCCGTAGCAACGAGCTAAGCCGTTACCTTACTACTATAGACCCTACCATACTTATTCTTAACGGAGATATTATAGACATTTGGCAATTCAGTAAAAAGTACTGGCCAGCTGGCCATATGCAAGTTATTAAACAAATTACCAGCATGCTTAGCCGTGGCATAAAAGTATATTATGTTACCGGTAACCACGATGAGATGCTGCGCAGGTTTGAGCATTTTTCAATAGGCGATTTTCATATTGTAAACAAGCTGGTGATTCACCATGCTAATAACAAAAAAAGTTGGATATTCCATGGCGATGTTTTTGATGTTATAATGAAACATAGCCGATGGCTCGCTAAGCTTGGTGCGGTTGGTTACGATACACTCATCTACATAAATGCTTTCATCAACTATATCAGCAAAAAATTTGGAAAAGGCAAGATTTCTTTATCGAAAAAAATTAAAAACTCTGTAAAAGGAGCGGTAAAACACATCAATAATTTTGAGGAAACCGCCGCTGGCATTGCTATAGAAAAAGGGTACGATTATGTTTTATGCGGCCATATACACCAGCCCGCCAACAGGCAAATTGCCAACAGCAAAGGCTCGGTTAACTACTTAAACAGCGGCGATTGGATAGAAAACCTGACTGCCCTGGAATACGCTAATAACGACTGGAGCATTTATTATTACCAGCAAGATAAAGTAGTGCTGGAGATGAACGAAAATTTTTATGCTGATGAAGCTGCCTACCTGCGCACCGCCGAACTATTTAAAATAATGATGGAAGATTTTGTAAAAGCTTCTTAAAATTTTTATGATGAAAGTATTATACGCTATACAAGGAACAGGAAACGGGCATGTAAGCAGGGCAAATGAAATTATCCCATTTTTAGAAAAGAAATGCGAACTGGATATTTTATTAAGCGGCACGCAAGCAGATGTAGGCCTAAACCATGTTATAAAATATAAGCTAAAAGGATTGAGCTTCATATTTGGTAAAAAAGGCGGGGTGGACTTGTACAAAACTTTTAAGCAGCTACAAAGCAAAAAGTTTTTGGCAGAAATAAAAGCCTTGCCTGTAGAAGAGTATGATTTAATAATAAATGATTTTGAACCTATAAGCGCCTGGGCCTGCAAAATAAAAAATGTCCCCTGCATCGGCATGAGCCACCAGTTTGGCGTATCCCATAAAGATTCGCCAAAGCCTGTTAAGACAGAGCTAATTGCTGCCATGATACTTAAATATTATGCCCCTTGCAAAATTGGCGTAGGCTTTCATTTTAAAAAATATGGAGAAAATATTTTTACCCCCGTAATTAAAAAAGAGATACGCAATGCCGATATAAAAAACCGTGGGCATTACACTGTTTACCTGCCTGCTTACTCAGATAAAAAACTGATATCTTTTTTATCTTCTTTTAAGAAAATAAAATGGCAGATATTTAGTAAGCATACCGATAAGAATTATACGATAGGCAATTGCTGGATAAGGCCAGTAAGCACCGCTGAGTTTACAGAAAGCTTTACTACCTGCGAAGGCATACTTTGTGGCGCTGGTTTTGAAACACCTGCCGAGGCGTTGCAGATGGGCAAAAAGTTGTTGGTAGTCCCTATGAAAAATCAATACGAGCAGCACTGCAACGCAGCGGCAGCGCAGGATTTAGGCGTGCCTGTTATAAAGAACCTCAAAAGGAAACACCTGCACAAAGTGGAGAATTGGCTCAATGAAAAAGACGCCCTTCACATTAAATTTCCTGATGAAACAGAAAAAATAATTGACCTTGTTTTATCAATAGCAAGTGAAAAGAAAATAAGCAAAACATCGGCAAAAAGCCTGCCGATGACCGATTTTTTTATAGCCCGATGGGTGTAGGCCTTCGTCCTAGTTATGAGTTATAAGTCTAGTTATAAGTTAGGAGTTATAAGTTTCTATGCCAAACCCAATTATAAATCATACTATCTTTATTGCAAGGGTGTAGCAAAATTAAAAAACTCATCACTTATAACTAACCTTATAGCTCATAACTTCTTTCAGTAGTTTTTTTGCCTCCGGCGATAATACCGTTGCCTCCGGCTTACCTTCTTGCTTGAACGTAAAAAACATACAGGCTGCATCGTTCATCCTGAAATCTACATCTTGCAAAACCACATTGTTTTTAAAAAAATGAAGCGAGCCATCATACCCACATGTAGTACCTGGCTTTACGGATGATGCACTGATGAGAGCTGTGAGTTCATCTAGCGTTTTTTTATCTTTTACAATTTTTACTTTTACAACGGAATCCATGGTGCCATCTCCTTTAAAATAATTGATTGCCACACTATCTGCTCCGTTTATGCGCTCTTTTATTTTTTTGTTAGGCAGGTTACAAGCTGATAAAACAATAATAATGGTTGCAATGAATAGTACTATTTTCATGGGGCAAAGATAGTAAAGACATTTGCCGGAAAGACGGAAAGACGGTAAAAACAGCCGGCCTATTTTAATCATTAAATATCTTTCACATAATCATCTTTAAATTTTACAAAATTAAAACGCTTTCCCGACTTCCCGGCTAAAAAAAACCACCCGATAAAATATCGGGTGGTACATGTAAATTCCTAAGAAAGCCTATTCGTTTATTTAAGAATAACCATCTTTTAAAAATTATATTTTAAGCCAACCTGTGCCTGCCAACGAGAGTTGATAGGATCAGCGGAATAGTATTGATTGTTGTTTGGCTGTAAAAATTTGAAAGTAGGCGTATAACCTGTTGATGGGTCGCCCGCTTTTTTACCGGCTGCATCGGCTGTAAATTGTAAGAAGTTTACCGTGTAATTATTAGTGTTGCTTACAAAATTAATATGCCCCCAATCACTGTTTAGAAGGTTTAGTACATTAAATATATCAAGGCTCACCTGCAGTGTTTTCGATGAGTTTGTCTTGCTTAATTTAAACTCGTGCATAATCTTTGCGTCCAGGTCGTGTACCCATGGAGTGCGCAAGCCATTACGTTCAGCATATTTGCCCCTGCGTGTATTTAAGTAGCCATCATTATCAACAAATGTATTAAAGGCCGCCCTGTTGGCTGCATCTAAAAACATAGTATTAGATTCTGCAACAGTTGGTATGTAAGGCAACGATGAACTACCGTTGATGATGTTGCCTGGCGCGCTTGCATAAATTACGCTGTACGGGCTACCTGATGAACCCGAATAAAAGAAGTTAAGCGATGTTGTGTTCTTTGCATTCCAGTTAATTGCGCCACCTAATGTTGCTACTATATGGTTCCGTAGATCGAAATTAGAATTAGCTAATTGCGGGTTGTTTGGAGAGATGGCCGGGTTATAATCCCAGTTGCTCTGCATAGAGTTGCGGATACCATTTGCAAGGTCTTTTGAATGCCCATAAGTGTAAGCAGCTGACCAATTGTAGTTAAAAGTTTTATTGTTGCCAATGTTTATGTTATTAGCAAATTTTGATAACTGCGCAGTAAGGTTATAACGGTACCCCTGGCTGGTATTGCTTAACAAAAAGATGTTGCTGTACTGGCTGCTATTGCTAGCACTTGGCGTATAGACAGGTGTTTCTGTTGGGCCTGTGGTGTAATATTGTGTCTGGTCTTTTTTATTTATCTGCTGAAATTCTACATCATGTATTGTTTTTGTGTACATGCCTTCGGCAGTAAATTTATATCCTTTGCCAAACTTAACATCTATCGCTATGCTAGAGCGCCATACTGCTGGTAGCTTAAAGTTATTATCTACCAAATCAACTTCCCTGGTTTTAACTGCGCCTGGTGAAATGGCACCAACTGTTGTAACCAAATTTTGTGGTGAAGTTAAAGGCAACACACCGTTTCCGGTAGCAACACCACCAAAAGAACCGCCTGGTAATGCTGCATTTTTAATATCGATATTTTTAAAGTTATTACCGCTTAATGTATATGCGTAGCCTAACCATGCAAAAGGTATCCTGCCGGTAAAGATACCCGTTCCGCCTCTTACAACCAACGTTTTATTGCCTTTAACATCCCAGTTAAAACCAAGCCTTGGCGATATAGCTGCATTGCCAAACCACTTGTTGTTAAACTGAGAAAAAGGCGTGTGCGTATAAGTAGGGTTAGTAGTATTTACATTATCAGGAACGTTGTTTAATGCACTATCTGTTTCTGGTTGAGAACCTACATAAGAGTAATCTACCCTTAGGCCCGGCGTTAATTTAAAGTTCTTCGCCAATGAAATTTCATCTTCTGCATAAGCACTTAATAAGCCTACATTAAAGCCACTGCCCGGTACATTATTCTTTAATTGATCGTATTCATTTTTAGCAGGGTCAGTTGCGTAAGCGCTACGGATACGAGCTGGTTTATCAGCATCAAAAGCGCTGATGCTATTATACTGCCAGCGGCCGTTCCAGCTATTTACAAAACCATAATTAAACTGGTAAAATTCGTTGTGCGTACCAAAAGTAAATTTGTGTATGCCTTTAGTTACGGTAACATTATCAGTAATTTCTATCGTCTTTTGTTTCTGGTCGTATATCGATGCTTCTCTCCAGGTGCCTAACCAAACGTTGCTTGTACCGTTTGTGATATCTGCATAAGGGCTAATAGTGCTGCTGGGCGTTGTACGGTAATCATGCACGTTTACATAACTTACTATTAGCTGGTTATTAGTGTTAGCGCTTATTTTACTTTTAAGCTCTGCAACCACATTTATATTTTTACTGTACTGCGTAAAATCGGTGCTGCCAAACTGAAAGATGTAAGGCGTACGTTCGATATTATTACCCCAGCCTTTTGTATAAATACCTCTTACAGTAAGGGTATTGTTTGCGTTGATGTTATAATCTAGCCTACCAAAAAACTTGTTGCTTTTGGTAAAAACTTTTGCCTGGCTATAACCACCTGCATCAAATCCGGCAGCTGCAAATTTAGCCGAGATATCTTGTGCCTGTGCTACACTAATTGCTGCCCCTGCATCGCCTGCGTTATAAAAAGTAGGTTCTTGCCTGCGGGTAACTTCTGCGTTAGCAATAAAAAATAATTTATTTTTAATGATTGGGCCGCTAATGGTTCCACCGTATTGGTAATCGTAAAAATCGCTACCAATTTTTGAATGGCTTGCATCAGGGCTTTTGCCAATCAATGTCTGGTTTCTTCCAAAACCATATAAAGAACCATGCACTGTGTTAGTACCGCTTTTAGTAACTGCATTTACGCTGCCGCCGGTAAAATTACCCAGCTTAACATCGTAAGGCGCCAACTGCACTTGTACTTCCTGTATAACGTCTATGCTATAGGGGTTGGTACGTGTGCCGCTACCAGCAGTGCCAGATTGGCCACCGCCACTAACACCGCCAAAGCTATTGCTAAAGCCGATGGCATCATTGTTTACAGCACCATCCAAAGTGATATTATTATAACGAAAGTTGCTTCCGGCAAAAGAGTTGTTATTGCTCTGCGGAGTCAACCTTGTAAAATCGCTCAAGCTTCTGCCAAGCGTTGGCAACACATTCATTTGTGCCCTACCTACACTTAAGCCGCCATTTGGGTTTGCCTTTCTGCCACCAGTTATAACTACTGCTTCAAGGCTGGTGGTGTTTAATTTTAGCGCAACGTTCAGATCGGGATTATTGCCCAATGAAAGGTTTAAATCGTCTGCCTTTTCTTCTTTAAAACCAACGAAAGTAACTGTGACTGTATATGGACCGCCTGGCTTTAGGTTGGTCATATTATAGATACCTTTTTTGTTTGTTTGTGTTTTGCTGATAGCGCCTGTTGGCACATGCAACAACTGCACGGTTGCCCCTGGTACTACTGCCCCTTTATCATCTGTTACATTGCCGCTCAAAGAAGAATTTGTTTCTTGTGCAAAGCTGTTGATTGATACAAAAAGCAATACTATAGAAAGCAATTTTGTTAACGTTTTGTTCATACTGTAGAATTTCTGCAAAGAAAACCTGCCAGTGTTAAGAAATTGTGTCCTTAATGTTACGCAATTATTTCCATATGTTAACCGTTCGTTAACGGAATTGCGCAACAATATTCTTAGGCGTTGAAAATGAATACGATTTAAAGAAAGCTTATGTAACAAAAAATATTTTTTAAAGAGATAAATTGATAGGGAAGTTGGGGGATTGAAGCAATAAACTCCGCTTCATAAAACTATGAAGCGGAGTAATAAATAGTATAAAAAGTTAGCAATGCTAAAACTTCGTCCAGCCCTTGTACCAGCTTGCATTTTCGCCAGATGGTGCAATGCCACCGATGAAATCTACCTTGCTAATAAAGGGGCGAGCCTTTAAAATTGGATCATCAAAATAAGTATTAGGAGTAGCCACTGTACCAATAACCACAGCCGAATTACCGAATGGAAGCCAATCTGGCGATTTGTAATCGAAAGGCCTTGTGTAGGTATTTTGTTCCGTGGTTTGCGTGATGATTTTATTTTTACCATTGCTTGTAAACCATTCGGCCATTTTAGCCTGGGTAGTAGTTGATGCACCAGCTTCTGTGTAGGTAAATGGTGTTTTACAACTAATTAATAAAATGCCGCTTAACTGTAAAGTACCAGTAGTGATATTTAAATCAGTATGGGTGCCTTTTGTAGCATCAATTAAAATACCTGTGCTCCATCCAATGAAGGCTGAGTTAAAAATAGACAATGAAGAGTTTCTCCTTATTTGCACGGCAGCACCAAGGTAGTTGCTGTTGCCAATATTATTAGGGGTAGCTAAAGGCCCAAAAGAAGAAACGTTACAAAAAACAGCTTTTGTCTGTGGAAGCAATGCGCTACCGTCACCATCATTATCGCTTTCAAAACTTTCAGACTTTGATACATCTGCAATAGCGGAATCCCTTACTATTAAACCAAACTGAACGCTGCCACTATAACCATTATCTGTGTCAAAATCATCATCCTGTGTTTTATAAGCTATCAGGTATTTACAATTTACTGTACCGCCAAACCATTCGTACGCATCATCTTTTGCATAAGAAACTTGTATGTGGTTAATTGTAGTTCCGCTGCCTACGCAAGCCATAGTTAGCGCATTAATTTCCTGGTTAGGCAAAAATGCATAGCCCGCATATTCTATGCGCACATATTGCAAAGTACCAGAGTTATCGTCGTTTACAGGTGTAGGCACCAACGCATCGCCAGAGCCTGCAAGCCCGTCGCCGGCACTGTTGTTAAAACCACCTTCGGGAATATATAAACCAGGCTTGCCACCATTGCTGCTATTAATAGCTGCCTTGCCTAAAAGTTCAATACCAGCCCAATCGCCAGATGTTGGTGTAGGAGAAGCGGAGGTAAAAATGATAGGTGATTCCTGTGTGCCTACAGCCATTAATTTAGCGCCGCGTTTTATAATTAATGCAGCTGTGTTTGTTCCTGCATAGGCACCTTTTACAGTTGCGCCTTTTTCTACTGTTAAAGTAACGCCAGCATCTACATATACTAAGCCAGATAAAATATTATTATCAATGGCCCTTAAAATTGTATCCTTTGTAACATGGTTAGTTAGTGTAACTATTTTAGCTGTGCCAGTGCCACCACCCGTTTCTGGCACATATATTATCTCTCCATCTGATTCTATCTTGCGACAAGCTGAGATACTGATTGTAGCGAAAGCTGCCACGTAAAAAATGTACTTTTTCATATTTTCCTTTTGTGTTTTTATAAAAATTTTAGTTTATAGTTTTGGTAGATGTTTATAAAGAGTAATTAAATGTTACGCTGAATGTGGTACCGAATTTTCTGGTAAAACGATAAGCATCCTTATCTTTCTGCAGCCCGGTATTGCTATCATTATTTTGGTAGAAGTATTGTGTGCGGTTCAGTATATCTGATACGTTCAGGCGTATCTCCGCCTTATGGGCCAGTATCTTTTTAGCTAACTGAAAATCCAGCACAGCCCTGGGCGCCTCCCAAATATCCGGTGCCCCGGTGCCACCGCCTGTTGTGGCAAGGTCGCCTACAAGATAAATACGCTTGCCAATCTGGTTAAACAATAAAGTTGCATTAAGCCCGACTTTTTCAAGGTCGTACATCACACTTGCGTTCAACAAGTAAGGCGATTGGCCTTGTAGCGGACGGTCAATGTTCTTATCCACATCCTTAACCTTGCTATAAATGTAGGCAGCGTTTGCCTGTAGCGTAATGTTCCTCAATGCATACACTGCATCCATACGTTTGCGCAGTTCAATTTCTACACCGGCAGCATTTGCTTTTTCCGGGTTTTGAAATGTAAAGATGGCACCACCCTGTTGCAAGTTCTGTTCAATAGGCTTATTAAAATGCTTATAAAAAACACCGAATGTAAATGCTTCGCCGCTGCGAGGATACAACTCATAACGCAAATCAATATTGGTTACTTTAGTGCGTGATAAAGTATCGTTGCCTGTTACGGCAGAGTTCAATTCAAAATCGTACAAGGTGTAGCTTGCCAGTTCCCTTAGCTCTGGGCGTATAACTGTTTGCGAGCCTGATATGCGTAAATTTGTTTTATTATTTATTTTGTAAGTAGCATTAATCCCAGGTAAAAAATCTATTTGCTGAGTATGCTTAAAGCGACTGTCCGATTTTTTTACAGACCCCAGCAACTGGTCAAAATGTTCTACCCTAACGCCCCACACTACACGCAGTTTTTCGGTAAGTAAATTATCGAATTGCATAAAACCAGCGTTCAGTATGGTATTAGCCATAAACCTGAAATTTTTGTTATTGATAGAGTTAAAGGCAAACTGTGTGCTGGTATCTGCGGCGTTACCAAAATTTTGAGGTGCAAATATCTGCCCGATTGGCAATGCCCTTAACGCCCTATTATCTTTAGGCAAATAGTTGGCAAAAAGCTGTGCATCAAACATGCGGTCTTTTACCTGCAGCATGTACCCGCCCTTTACGGTTTGTTTATGCCCAAGCATATCAAAGTTGTAACTAAGGTCGCCGCCGCCGGTGTATATGTAATCGTTCAATGTTTGAAAAACACGGCTGCCACTTTCCTGTGCCAGTGAATTGCCTACCAAAAACAAGTAAGGGTCCTGCGTGCCGCTTGTGCGGGTATATTGGTAACGCCGCTGGTCCGGGCTATAACTATCCAAAATATTAAATGCGCCGTACCATTTTAGTTTAATGGCATCTGTAATGCTATGCTCGCCTGTAAGCTGCGTTGTAAAAAAAGTATTTTCTTTAAAGGTCAATTCGCCTCCATGTACATCATCGCTGGTGGCATTATTAATACCTTCACGCAAAATGGTATAGTTATTAGTGTTTACGTTAATGATGCCTTTTAACGCTATTTTGTTTTTAGGGTTCAATTGCAGCGATATGCTTGCAAGGGCACCTACGGTAACTTCTTGTGTGTAGCGGTCATCCTGATAACTAAACTGCTGGCTAAATGTAGCATTAGTATTAAGCGACTGCATACGGTTAAGTATATCTGTAAAGCGGTTTACTTTATTGTAGTTGATGCCGAGTATACCGCCTACTTTTTTACCAAACAAGGTACCTGCAAAACCACCATTTGCCTGCACAGAAATATTAGGCGAAACATTAACTGGCCTTGCAGACCAATCACCATTCATCTCTTTTCCCATAGCGGTACGTTGTGCAGCAGTACCCGCACTAAAAGCCGATTTGGTTGTATAGCTTTTAGGCAAGCCTCTTGCGCCATCATCTATACCCAGCCAATCAAGCTTGCCACTCTTGGCCTTATAAAAATTTTTACCAATGGTTTGTGTATTAAAACCAGTGCCTATTTGTATGTTAAAGAAATTTTTTGTGGGGATGTCTTTAGTATTTACCTGAATCAAGCCACCAGCCCACTCGCCCGGCAGCTCTGGCACAAATGCTTTATTTATAACAATATTATCAATCATCGCCGCAGGTATAATATCGAAAGAAAAAGTTTTACGGTCTGGCTCAGTGCTGGTTAATAAAATACCATTGAGCATTGCTTGGTTGTACCTATCGGCAAGGCCACGAATAACTAAAAACTTACCATCTATCAAACTGGCGCCAGGCGTACGTTTTAGTACTTCACCAGTATTTCTGTCTGGCGAGCGGCGGATGGCTTCTGCAGATATTACCGAAGCAACTGTATTGGTATTTTTTTGAAAGGTAATTAAAGAGGCCGCTGTTTCTCTTTTAGCAGTACTAATAGAGCGTATCACTACTGCTTCTTCTGTTTTTTCCCTTTGTGTAAGGGATAAATTTTGTGTAGTTACCTTACCATCTGAAATTTCAATATCATCAACTTGTTGCGTTACGCCATTGTAAGTAAATACAAGGGATATTTTTGCCGCACCATCTATGTTTAAAATATAACGCCCATCAACATCTGTAGAAATACCCCTATTCGTCAATTTGTTTATTACCGATACACCCGTTAGTGGCTGCCCTGTTTTAGAGTCTGTAACCTTGCCCTCAATTTTTCCTTTTTGTGCAAGCGTACTTATTGAGAAAGTGAAAAGGGCAATTACTAATGCTAAACATCTCATGCTTTTTAATTTCTGCAAAGAGACACTTTATTGTTAACCGTTGGTTAACGAAGCTATTATGGAATTGTTACCAGAATATTACCTCAATGTTACCTAGTTACATTAAATACTTATATAACATTCAATGCCGTTAAGTTAAGACCTTTCCTCTCCTTTGGAGAGGGTTAGGGTGAGGTAAAGACAAACATTTTAATCCTTAACTTAACGGCATTGATATAACATTGATAATTTATGAGTAAAAACAGTTTATCATTAACAACTTTTTGTTTCCTCGTTAACAATAAATACATTAATTCATAAAATTAAAAAAATAGAAACTTTTGGCATAACATTTTTCAGAGTGGATACTATTATAAAACAGTAGCCAATAAATAAATTTATTGCCCTAACTGCAAAGCTTTGTGCGGCATTCTTGTGTCACTCCCTTGTACAAAAAAAGCTATGAGCGGCTTTTACCACTAAGTATGGGGCGTATGCAGATGCCGGCCTTTTCTGCAAAGGAGCCATCATTGCTTTTACAGATAAAAAGCCCTCTTTAAAATAATGCCGCCCTTAACCCATTAAAATTAGCTAAGGGCAGCGTTTATAAATTACTTTTAAAAAATTATAAATCAGATGTAACCATCCTTTTCTGGCTCCAAAAATAAAATAATACCAGGTATAATAATGTGAGCGAGAGCACCACCCAGGTATAATCTGACGGCAAAAACTTTTTAGCCATATTTGTAAAGTTTGAAAAGGGCGAGTATATCAAACCATCAGAAGCATTCATAGGTAGGTAATTGCCCAAATTACCAAAATCAATATTACTATCTTTTTTAAGTTTAACAGACCAGCCCAGCAGCATTAACGATATGCCATTTTCTACAACCGAATAAATAAAATATACCGCAATAGCAAACCCTGTACGACGTATAAGTACGCCAAGCAAAATAGCTATAAAATTATAGGTAAGTGCTTTTAAAAAAAAGTAGGCAATGTTTTCTATCCCATCTAACGAAAACGATCCGTTGCCCGCTGTGGCCCCAAATAAAAGGGCTGCAAAAATAACAAGCAAGGTACAAGCCGCAGCAGTAATAACGCCCAGCAATAATTTTACTTGTGTAAATTCAATACGGCTAATGCCATCAATAATATTTTGGCGGTGGGTACGGTAGGTAAATTCGTTGGTAACTAAAATAAGCAGCAGCATGCCTGGCAGTAACAACATATAACCACTAACATAACTTACTGTTTGCCAAACTTTAGAAAAATCAAACGGCGAGCCGCCGGAAATAAGCCCGGTGGGGTCTGATGGGTCGATAACGTTTTTCTTAAAATAATAAACCAGGTAATTGGCTGCAAATACGCCTAAAGCAAAAAAAGCGCTGATTACAATAAAAGCGTTATAGCTCTTTATCTTCAACCATTCTATCTTTAATAATTTTATCATAACGGGTAGTAGGTTAGTTGGTTAATTCAAAAAATTTAGCTTCCAGGCTTTTCTTTTTCAACTGTAAATGGGTAAGCACAATACCATTGCTAAAGCAAAATTTATTGATGGCTTCTACATCGGTTTTACCAACCGGATAAAAAAGCTGCAGCATTTTGTCTTGCTCTTTAAGGCTGTTATATCCATTCATACCATTTATTACTGCTTTAAGATGAGGCATGTCTGCAGCGCCAATTTCTACAATATCTTCACTGGCTAAAATTTCATTAACAGCTCCATTGGCAACCAGTAAGCCCTTTTTTAAAATGGCTACATGGGTACACACTTTTTCTACCTCATCTAATAAATGGCTGGCCATAATAATTGTTTTGCCTTGCTGGTGTAATTGCTTAATTAGCTGCCTAATTTCTGCAATGCCAACTGGGTCAAGCCCGTTGGTAGGCTCATCTAAAATCAGCACTTCCGGGTCGCCCAGCAAGCAACTGGCAATGGCAAGGCGTTGTTTCATGCCCAACGAAAAAGTGCTAAACCGGGAATCTTTCCGCTGTGTAAGGTTAACCAGTTCCAGCACACGGGGTATATCATCCGCACCTCTTTCTTTAAGTGCGGCGGCAATCTCCAAATTTTTTTGAGCAGATAAATAATGATAGAAATTTGGCGTTTCTAAAAATGTTCCAATCCTACGGCGCATGTTCTCATCAGGTGCTTGATCGAACAAAGTGTAAGTACCACCGTTGGGTTTTAAAATATCCATGATAATGCCCAGCATGGTTGTTTTGCCGCTGCCATTAGGGCCTAAAATACCAAATACAGAACCCTTCGGCACACTAAAGGTTACGCCTTTGAGGGCCTGCACACGGCCGTAATTTTTATTGAGGTTATCTATAGAAAGTATGGGCATAAGGGTATTTACTATTGAGGCTTGAAGATAAAGCATTTTAAAACTGGCCACTGCATAAATTGGGATAAGAGGCTGCTAAGGCTGATGCTGCGTATGCCATACATTGGTAAATTTTCCAATAGTGGCAAAGCCGCTTCGGTCGTACGATAGCCTGGGCAGGTTAAGGTTGTCTATATCCTTCTGCAAAACTTTTCGGGTAAAAGGGTTAATGGTACCTCCTGGCGCATTGGGCGCTGCCACTGGACTGTACTGAAATTCAGGATCTACAATTGACCCTCGTGGATACATAATGCCCGGCGTGCCCTGCCCACGTATGTCCATTTGCATGGGATGGTGCAAACCGATAGTGTGCCCATACTCGTGCGCTGCGGTGGTAGAGTTATTTAGTAAATTATCTAACTTAAAAAACCCTGTATTGCTGGGCACATCATCTACAAAAGAAATATTGTCCGAAGCAAATTCTTCTATCCTGAAATAATTGTTGCGTGGGTTGTTGTTGTTAAAAACCATTTTAGCAGTCAATGCTTTGGCATAAATGCCTTCAATATTAAAGAGCACATCAAAGCCAGTATTCTTTATCCGCACTTTACCTTTGGCAGCATTCCAATGATCAGCAATATCGTTGGCTATATCGATGCTCAATGCATCGCTGGCTGCGTCTCCATAAAAAAATAACACCGAATGTATATAGAGCTTTTCGCCGTTATATTGTAGTTCAACTTCTCCCATGCGGTAAAATTACTGCATTTAAAAAGTAGTTGGTACTGGTATTTTATTCACCTTAGCTTCAAGTATTCAATTTGGCTGTCCCTTCAAACACCAGTCAGGCGTGTGCGTTAGACTGGTATTTTTATGGACTATAGTTTAATAAAGTGTCAGTAACGATTCAAAGCTTTTTAATTCCTCAAAGGCTTGCCACTTTTCAATACACTTTGTATCCTTTCCAATGTTTTCTTTTCTCCTGTAAGGCTTAAAAATGCTTCTCTTTCCAGGTTTAATAAATATTGTTCGCTTACTAAGGTTGGCTCGCTGAGGTCGCCGCCACACATAACGTAGGCTAATTTTTTGGCTACGGTTACATCATGAGGCGTGGCATAATTTGCTTTGTACATCCCGTTAATACCCGCCAGCATTGTGCCTAAGGCAGAGCGGCCCAATACTTTAATATCCGTTCGTTGTACTGGCATTACATAACCATCATCGTACAATTCAATTACGGCTTGTTTGCCTTCGGCAATCCTTCTTCCCAAATTAAGGCTTATTACATCCTTGCCCTTTCTATAGATGCCCATATCAAATGCTTCGGCTGCGGAGGTAGCTACTTTTGCTGTAGCGATTGTTAAGAATCGGTTTTGCAAAGTAAGGGTATCTACTTCGCCTTCATGCATTTCATCGGCCGAGCGTAACACAAACTCTTTTGTGCCGCCACCGCCTGGTATTACGCCAATGCCTACTTCCACCAATCCGGTATAGGTTTCGGCTGCGGCAATAACTTTATCGGCATGCAAACAAATTTCGCAGCCACCGCCCAATGCTAAACCATGGGGCGCCACCACAACCGGAACGCCCGAATAACGCACCCTCATCATGGTGTTTTGAAACATCCTTATTGCCATATCAATCTCATCATAATCCTGCTCAATAGCCAGCATAAATATCATGCCTACATTAGCGCCGGCACTAAATAATGGCGCATCGTTGGCTATTACCAAGCCTTTATATTTTTCTTCCGCAAGCGCAATGGATTTTTGTATGCCTTCCAAAACTTCGCCTCCTATGCTTCCCATTTTAGTGTACCATTCAAGGCCCAGCACATCATTGCCTAAATGGTAAGTACGGCAGGCGCTATTTTTCCAGATGGTTTCGTTGGCAAAGTTTTTCATTACAATAAAAGCTTCGCCGCCGGGGATGGCTTTATAGGTTTTAGTTGCTACGTCATAATACAAACGCTTGCCATTTTCTACTTTATAAAAAGTGGTAACCCCTGTTGCTAACATTTCTTCTACCCATGGAGCTATTATAAAACCGGCTGCTTTCATAGCCGCTGCTGTCTTTGCAACGCCCAATGTATCCCAGCTTTCAAAGGCTCCAATTTCCCAGCCAAAGCCCGCCATCATGCCGTCGTCTATCCTGTACAATTCATCACTAATTTCAGGGATGCGCTGAGAGATGTAGGCAAATAAATTATAGTGGAACAACCGGTAGAACTCTGCTGCCTTATCTGTTCCTGCGCACAAAACTTTTAACCTTGTCTTTAAATCTTCGATGGGCTTAGCGGTTTCTATCGTAGCGAACCTTGGCTTTTGCCTGGCGCCATATTCAAGGGTTTGCAGGTTTAAGGTTAGAATTTCCTTCTCTCCTCCGGCACTTTTTATCTTCTTAAAAAACCCTTGCCCGGTTTTATCGCCGAGCCAGTTATTTTCTACCATTTTATTTAGCCATGCTGGTATAACAAATTGTTCTTTTGCTTCATCATCAGGGCAATTTTCATAAACGCCTTTGGCAACTTTTACTAGCGTATCAATACCCACTACATCTGCCGTGCGGAAGGTAGCCGATTTAGGGCGGCCTATTATCGGGCCAGTCAAGGCTTCTATTTCATCTATATTTAATTGCAGCTTTTCCATGGCATTCATAGTCGCCATCATGCCGAAAACGCCAATGCGGTTAGCGATAAATGCTGGTGTATCTTTACATAAAACGGTTGTTTTACCTAACTGCAGGCTTCCATAATCCATTAAAAAATCAACAACTTCTGCATCCGTAAATGGTGTGGGAATAATTTCCAGCAAGCGTAGATACCTTGGCGGGTTAAAAAAATGCGTGCCGCAGAAATGCTTTTTAAAATCTTCGCTCCTGCCCTCTGCCATCAAGTGGATAGGGATGCCGGAAGTATTAGAAGTGATGAGCGTACCGGCTTTGCGGTATTTTTCTACTTCTGTAAAAATCGATTGCTTTATATCCAGCCTTTCTACCACCACTTCTATTATCCAGTCGTAGCTGGCAATATTTTTCATGTTATCTGTGAAGTTGCCAGTGGTAATTTTTTTTGCCACATCTTTTGTATAAACAGGCGAAGGGTTAGCTTTTAAAGATGCTGCCAACGCATCATTTACTATACGGTTCTTTACTACTGCATGTTCCAGTGTAAGCCCTTTTGCTACCTCTGCTTCAATTAAATTTGCAGGAGCAATATCCAGCAATAATACCTGTAAGCCTATACCTGCAAAATGACAGGCAATGCGGCTGCCCATTACGCCGCTGCCTAAAACAGCTACTTTTTTAATTATTCTTTTCATATAATTTGGTTGGCATTTTTTAGATTACTGCGAATTAGTTAGTTAAACAACTATTTACGTAAACCGAAATTAAGACAATTTATAAAAGCATCATAAAAAATAAAAACAGGCTTTTGAGGGCCTGTTCCTTACAATAAATTAGTTGGAAATTATAGCGCAAAAAACTCGTCGCCATTAGCATTTACGTAGCCAGTTTTTCCATCAATAGTTTTTACAAAAAGATAGCGGCTACCTTTTGCAGCCAGCTTAATGGCGCTATATTTTGGTGCAACTATTGTTTTATCTATAAAATAAAAGCCTTTATTATTGGCATCATCTGTTACTACAAATCCGCCGTTTTCATCGTATGTTATGTCGGTATATTTTGGTTCGATAAACCATGTATTATCAACATTTTTAACCCCTGATTTGCCATTGCTTGAAACAATAAAAAGATGCTGGTTATGTTGCGGATGAACATGTTGCAGGATATTTGTTTCTGCAGGTATAGTTACAGTACCATTACCCTGGAACAATGTTTTGTTACCTGCCTTTTCTGCCTGCAAATAAATATTATCAGCAGTGGTAAACTTGGTAATGGTTGAATACACAAAAGGGACTGTAACTTCAAATTTATTATTGAACACGCCGTAGAAGCTATCTTTTTTTGCGATAAAATAACTGTTGCCGTCACCGGCCACTTTGTAATCATCTACAATTTTATCGAAGAGGTTGCTGCTGCTTTTTAATGTGTACACTTTTTCTTTCCCAACTATAGCTGCATCATCTTCAGGATCGGTATTTTCATTTATAGCGGGGCATTTTGCTAATACAATGCCTTTAGTGTTAATGCAGATCTCATATCCATCCGACCTTAAAGATGCACCTGCAAATAAAATGGTATCACTATTTTGTTTTCTTGCATCATCTACATATCCATAACGGAAAGGCTTTGCTACTGTGTATTTGAAAGGGATAACAACTTTGCCTGCTGTATTGATGTAACCATACATCTTGCCTTTTTTAACCACTGCATAACCGGCGGAAAACCAGCCTGCTTCATCATACATGGGTTGTACTACTAACTTTCTTGCAGAGTTTACGAAGCCCCATTTATTTTGTAGCCTGTAAGGGATTAAAGTAGTATCCGCAGATTGGCAAAATACTGTTGCGCTAATAGCGATGGCGATGGTAATTAAAAATAGTGGACGTTTCATTTTTAAAGTTTTTGTTTGATAAGATTAAGCAAATATTTAACCAAAGTAAAATTACAGTGGCATTTAAATATATAAAGTTGAATACGTTTTTAGCGTAGAATTAATTGCGCATTAATAAAATGAAAAATTAATATATCACCTGCATGGGTAATAGTAAAGCAATTGTACAGGATATCCGTACTAACGCTACCGGCTACACGTGGTAAAAGCTCCCTGAAAAACCGCAGTAAAAGAGTGCGACGCCACCGCTGTGCCACATAGCTGTTGTATTGGCCGGGACAAAAGAAAACATCATTTTTTGTACCGGCCTTTTCTTTTAGCTTACACCACTCCCACTTTGTATAATTGTTGAAGGGCTTACAAAATGTAGCTTTCCTGTTGCATCTTCGGCCATTAATATCATGCCGTTGCTTTCTATGCCACGCATTTTTCTTGGTGCTAAATTTACTACTACTACTACCTGTTGGCCTACTATTTCGGCAGGCGCAAAGTGTAGTGCAATGCCACTTACAATTGTTCTTTTTTCGAAGCCAAGGTCTACTTCTAACTTTAAAAGCTTATCGGCCTTCTCTACTTTTTCGGCGGCTACAATGGTACCTACCCGCAAGTCTATTTTTGCGAAATCATCAAAAATAATTTGAGCTTTGACCCCATTTCCTAAGGGGGGGGTATTTGGAGACTCTACCTGTTTTGCAAGCTCTTCTATTTTTACTTCTTCCGTTTTAGCTTGTTCCATTTTTATTTTTTGGCTTTTTATTTTTAGTTTTTCTACCTGCTCAGCTACTTCGCTATCATCAATTTTACGGAACAATAACTGGGGCTCCCTTAATGAATAGCCTACGCTTAATAGTTTCGGCTTGCCGGCATTTTCCCAATCCAGCATCTTGTCTACCACCTTCATCATGTAGCACATTTTTCTTGCTGCAAAAGGTAAGAACGGGTTGGCAAATACGGCCAGGTTTGCGGTGAGCTGTAAGCAGATGTGCAGGCAATTGTCTATAATTTTTTGCGCAGCTTCATCCGTCTCTACACTTTTTGCCACTATCCATGGCTGCTTATCCTGCATGTATTTGTTGCCTTTTCTTGCAAGGTCTATCACCTCATATTGTGCGTCCCTGAATTTGTAGGTTTCTATCAGGCTTTCTATTTTAAGTTTTGTATTAGCAATTTCTGCAAATAGATTTCTATCTGCATCATCTAAAATATCGGCATGCAATGGCGGTACTTTTCCTTTGCATAATTTATGCAACAGCACAAAAGCCCTGTTTACAAAGTTGCCAAAAACATCAACGAGCTCGCCTTTTATCGCATCTTGAAAACCCTTCCAGGTAAACTCGCTATCTTTTGTTTCGGGTGCGATGGCGGTTAAATAATAGCGCAATGCGTCTACCATCTGGCCGCCACCATTTTCCTTTTTTACAAAGTCGTTGATGTAATCTTCCATTTCAATGCTCCAGCCGCGGCTGGTGCTCATTTTGTCGCCTTCTAAATTCATAAACTCGTTGCTGGGCACATTATCAGGCAAAATGTTGCCGTGCAATTGTAGCATTACCGGAAAAATAATTGCGTGGAATACGATGTTATCTTTACCAATAAAATGTACCAGTTTGGTATCGGCATTGTACCAGTAAGGCTTCCAATCTTTTTTATTATCCAATGCCCATTGTTTGGTGGCGCCGATGTAGCCGATGGGTGCGTCGAACCAAACATATAGGACTTTGCCTGGCACAAATGCAGCCTCCCTGCCCTCCAAAGGAGGGTTCTTAGGCCCTGATTGCTTGCTACTGCTTTCGCTTAGTTTGCTCAGTATTGCTTTTAATGTATTATCAGTGTCTTGAATTATTTCATCCTTGGTAAACCGTATTACCTCAAATCCAAACTTCTTTAATTCATTTGTCCTTTCTTCATCACTAATTATATTTTCTTTGGTTTGATGAATTAACCCATCAACTTCAATAATAATATTTTGTGGAAGACAGACAAAATCAGCAATAAAGTTCCCTATTATATGCTGCCTTCTAAATTTATAGCCATCTAACTTTTTATCTTTTAGTATTTGCCATAAAACATTTTCTGCATCTGTTGGGTTGCTTCTATTGTGCTCCACAAATTCCTTAAGAATGCCATATGTAAATGGGTCTGCGGTTTGATATTTAAAAAACTCTATATCAGAAGGATTATTTAAGCTATCGCCCATAAGGGTGGCCTCACTATTGGCTGAGTCTAAAAACCCTCCTTTGGAGGGCAGGGAGGCTGGGCTTGGTACTTTAATGCCCCAATCTAAGTCCCTTGTTACCGCCCTTGCCTGTAAGCCTGCATCCAGCCAGCTTTTGCATTGGCCTAATACATTTACTTTCCAATCATTTTTATGGTCTTCTAAAATCCATTTCCGTAAAAATACTTCGTGCCTGTCTAGCGGCAGGTACCAATGCTTGGTAGCTTTTTTTATAGGCGCATTGCCGCTCAATGTACTTCGTGGGTTTATTAATTCATCCGGACTAAGCGATGTGCCGCAGTTTTCGCATTGGTCGCCGTAGGCATTTTTATTGGCGCAAACGGGGCAAGTGCCAATTATATAGCGGTCGGCTAAAAACGTGTTGGCCTCTTCATCAAAATACTGTTCGGTTTCTTTTACTTCCAGGTCGCCGTTATTGTTTAAGGCAGTAAAAAATTCCTGTGCGGTTTCGTGGTGAATAGGTGCTGATGTACGGTGATAAATATCGAATGAAATACCCAAATCTGCCATGTTGCTTTTAAGCATAGCGTGGTATTTATCTACTATTTCACGAGGCGTTGTTTTTTCTTTCATCGCCTGTATGGTAATAGCGGCGCCATGTTCATCGCTTCCACAAACATACACAACATCTTTTTTTTGCGCCCTTAAATAGCGCACATAAATATCTGCGGGTATGTAAGCGCCTGCCAGATGCCCAATATGCTTTGGGCCGTTAGCGTACGGTAAAGCTGAGGTTATTAAATATCTTTTAGGATCAATCATAATGTAATTCTTTGATGAGCATTTCTTTGTGCTTGTTAGTTTTTTATAAGCAACATGTTACGTTATGTAACGCTTTCGTATACACAAAAACATTGCAAAAATACTAATCAATTGCCAATACCGAAATTTGAGTAAATTGAGCCTATGAAACGCAAAGATTTTATTTCGTCGATTATTCCATTAGGCGCTGCTTTATCAGGCATGGGTGCTGGAAAAGAAGAGCCGGATGGTGCTGTTAAAATTTCGCCGTATTTAAAAATGGGCGATACTATAGGCATTACCTGCCCGGCTGGTTTTATTACTTTGGCAGATATACAGCCTGCAATTTTAAAACTAAAAGAGTGGGGATTTACAGTTGTAATTGGGGATACCGTTGGCAAAAAAGATTTCACCTTTGGTGGTACCGATGAAGAACGTTTAAAAGACTTTCAGCTAATGCTGGATGATAAAAATATTAAGGCCATCCTTTGTGCAAGGGGCGGTTACGGTGCTATCAGGATTATTGATGGGCTTAACTTTAAACAGTTTACAAAAAGCCCAAAATGGATCATTGGCTTTAGCGATATTACCGTTTTACACAGCCACCTTAACCGTAATTATGGCATTGCTTCTTTACATTCAAAAATGTGCAACAGCTTTCCGGAGAATTGGGATTTAGCAGAAGCAACGCAAAAGGAAACGATTGAAAGCATCCGAAAATGTTTGGTAGGAGATAAGATGCACTACCCGTTTGTACCGAATGCAAAAAACAAAACGGGCGTTGCAAAAGGAGTTTTGATAGGTGGAAATTTGAAGACCGTAGAAACATTAGCAGGCAGTAAAAGCGATATCACCACAAAAAATAAAATTTTGTTTTTAGAAGATACCGGCGAATATTTGTACAGCATAGACCGGATGTTTTGGAACTTGAAACGCACTGGCAAACTGGCTGAACTAGCGGGCTTAATTATTGGCGGCTTTAAAGTTAAAAAAGATGATGAAGGCGAAGAGTTTGGAAAAGTGCTGGAAGAAATTGTGCTTGAAAAGGTGGCAGGATATACTTACCCCGTTTGTTTCAATTTTCCGGTAGGGCACCAAAAAAATAATTTTGCTTTAAAATGTGGTGTGGCCCATACCTTATCTGTACAAAAAACTGAATGCTTTTTAACTGAAACTATATGATAAAAATTCCGCCCTATTTAAAAAAAGGCGATACGATTGCTATAACCTGCCCTGCTGGTTATATGGCTAAAGAAAAAGCCCAGGCTTGTATTGAAACACTGCAGCAATGGGGCTACATTGTTTTGGTTGGAAAGACATTGGGGAGTGATTCTGCCAACTATTTTTCTGCAACTGATGAGCAGCGGTTAAATGAGTTGCAAGCCATGCTTGATGATACTTGCCTACAGGCCATATTATGTGGGCGTGGCGGATATGGCATTAGTAGGATTATTGACCAGCTTGATTTTAAAGTTTTCAGAAAAAAGCCAAAATGGATAATTGGGTTTAGCGACATTACACTTTTGCATGCCCATATTTTTAGCACTTGTAAAATAGCCAGCATACATGCGCCCATGGCTGCTGCATTTAACGATGGCGGTGCTGGCAATGAGTATGTCTTATCTTTAAAAAAGATGCTGATTGGTAAAAAAAACAGGTATAGCTGTGCCATAAATAAACTTAACCAACAAGGTGTTGCAGAAGGCGAACTGGTTGGTGGCAACCTTACTTTACTAGCGCATTCCATTGGCACTCCATCTGCTTTTAAAACAGCAAATAAATTACTTTTTATAGAAGATATCGGGGAATATATTTATGGCATTGACCGAATGTTTTACCAACTAAAAAGAAGCGGCAAATTGAATAACCTGGCAGGGCTTATTATTGGTGGGTTTACTGATATGAAAGATACAGAACGGCCATTTGGTAAAACTGTTTACGAGGCTATCAACGATATTGTGCAGCCCTATTCTTATCCTGTTTGTTTTAATTTTCCGGTGAGGCATGGCACAGAAAATGTTGCTTTAAAAGTTGGCGGCAGTTACCAGTTAAGGGTTGGTAAAAAGGAGGTAGTTTTGGTGGAAAAATAAAAGCTGCACTACGGTGCCAAAATATAAAAATGTGACTTGTAGAAATGTAGGGAATATACTTTTATTTTTTGTAAGTTTATATTGAAAATGAAAATGAAAAAAGTCATATCGCCTGGTAGTAGCAATTTTATTAAGAAAGAAATTTCAAATAAAAAAGCAAGGCACATGAAGATGAAGGAATCAGCTAGCCCACAAACGATTACCCAACTTAAAAGCATTAAAAAAATTGGGTAAAGAAAGCCTAAGATATCCTTTTGCCCCTATTGATAATGGGGCTTTTTTATTTGTAACAGACCAAGGATGCTTATATACAGTCGAAATTTCAAATAGGCATAATAAGTTTATAAATGATGAACTACTGAGAAATGGAGGCAATGTCTTTGAAATGTCGTTTTATAGAAAATACTTTGATATGGATCATACTATTTATGATGCTTCAATTGAAGCTACTATAATGCATATTTTTTGTGTAAACGTCCTACCAAAAGGCGACACTTGTATATTTTTCTTTGTGTGCGATACAACTGATGGCAACGGTAAAAAAAGAGCCCGAAAATTTAACATGTAGTTCAATTCATTACAAAAGAAACTACCTCAATTAGAAAGATTTAATTTTATTATTGCAGGGTTTGATAAAGAAGAGTTTGATATTTCACTTTTAATTTTTGATAATCATCCAAGAAAAGTTGAGCACATATATGAGTTTGAAAATTGCTTATCAAAACAATTTTCAAAGGATTAATTTGAGCCATGTAAGCACCGACGTAAGTTAAGGTGCTAAAATATCCCTTATAAATTTATGGTACTCAGGAAATGTGGGCAGGTTATTATGCCCGCCGCCTTCAATGCGGATGAGGGTTATTTTTTTGGGGTTTAGGGCTTGCAATTTTTCACTGTTGCTGATGGGTATCAGCCAATCTTTGGTGCCGTGTAAAATATAGGTATGGCAATTTACTTTTGGCAGCCATCTATCCGTACGCATGTGGAAGCGTAATACAAAGCGCACGGGTAAAATGGGCAAAAAGCGTTCTACCACATTTTTAAAATTGAAATATGGGGCTTCTAAAATTAAATAACGTGGCTTATTTTCACTTGCCAGATTGGTTGCAAAGCCGCTACCAAGGCTTCGCCCATATACAATAAGGTGGTTTTCGTGATAGGTAGTTGTTAGCGTATCGTAAACAAATTGCATGTCACTATGCATATCTTTTTCACTTCGTTTACCAGTGCTTTTGCCAAAGCCGCGGTAATCTACCAGTACTACATCGTATTGGTACCGGTAAAAATCTTTGGCGTATTTAGCCCAGCCTTTTATGCTCCTGGAATTACCGTGAAAATAGATAATTAGCCCCAGCGGTTTTTCCACATAAAAATGTAGCCCGTTGATGCGGACTCCTTGTGCTACTTCAAAAAATAATTCTTTAAAAGGCGCATCGTATTTGTATTTAAAATCCTGTTGTAACTTTTCTGGCTTAAATATAAAACGCTCTTGCAGTAAATAAATTATTGCTAATAGTACCAGGTAGCCAATAACAATATACACGATGGTGGATGACAAGGCGGAAATTATTTGTACATTTAATAACTGCGTATTTGCAGGTATTAAATGTACAAATAATAAAGGATACAAAAATAATTGTGCCGGTTGTTACTACTGCCAGCCTGTAAATTATGCGGAAACCTATACGGCTTGAAGCACCAGGCCCGCCCGGATGAACCGTTCGGACGGGGATAGAAGCGAAAATCCTTATTTTGTCGGGCCGCCCGCAAAAAAGATTGAAGCGAATAGCCCGCCCGGGTGCCAAAAAAAATTGCCTTTAAAAAAAGGCAATGGAAATTTTTTGTAAGGCATAATTTATTATTCTTCTTCCTCGTCTGTATAAATCCTTTTTAATTTAAACTTGCTTGTAGGTGCTACTACCAGCGGATATTTTTCTACCGAAACATTGCTTTGCTGCAGGCCAAAACCTTTTTCTTCGCTTAAAGAAAATTCTTTTATCCAAAAGTAAAGGTGCATGATGATGCGCTCCATGAAAGGCAATTCATTATCCTGCGATAGGAATTTTTCCATTACTACAAATTGAAAATCGCCTACTACATTGTTGCGCTGCTGGCTTTCGTAACGGCTGGTTACGTTAACTTCTTTATTGGCAACCAGGTCTTCCACCACTTTTTTAAACATCAGGTTTACCCGTGGTGCAATCCTAAAACCGAGACGGAACTCTACCCTGATAATATCGTTGGGGATGATATGGTCAACAATATATTCGCAGGTGTAAGGGTCATCGAGCGTATCCAAATGTACGAACCAGAATATATCTGCACGTTTTGGCTTGCCACTTAAAATAGAGTAAATAATTTTATGTTCAATTTCTTTGGGGTTGTTGGCGCTTGTCATGTACACAAGGTGTGTAGCAAATTTAGGTACTGTTGTATCATTGCTTAATTCTTCCAGCTTAGGGATATATTCTTCCATGCGCACAAACTCTACGTAACGGTTTTTAATTTTACGGCTACGGTACCACACATACATTACAACAAACAAGCCGCCTCCTACCAGCAACGCTATATAACCGCCGTGAGGAAATTTATCGAGGTTGGCTGCAAGAAAACTCGCTTCGAGCGTGAGGTACACCACTAAAAAAAGGTATATAAAAAACCTGCCGGTACGCCGGGAAATTAAATAATTGGCAAACAATATGGTGGTGGACAGCATACATAAAGTAATGGCCAAGCCGTAGGCGGCTTCCATGGCGCTACTGGTTTTAAACCAAAGTACAATACCGCTGCAGCCTACAAAAAGCAGCATATTTATACCAGGTATATACAGTTGGCCCTTTGCTTCGGAGGGATAATTAATTTTCATGCGGGGCCACAGGTTTAGGCGGATAGCTTCGGAAATTAGCGTAAAGGAACCGCTTATTAATGCCTGGCTGGCAATGATGGCTGCAAGTGTGGCAATAATTAAGCCTATAAGCCTAAACTGCTCTGGCATTAAACCAAAAAATGGGTTAAACCCTCCCTTAATCATATCTCCGGTAATGGCCTTATTATTGTAGTGTGCCAGTAGCCACGCACCCTGGCCGAGGTAGTTTAAAACAAGGCAGGTTTTTACAAATACCCAGGATACACGGATGTTCTCTTTGCCGCAATGCCCCAGGTCGCTATACAGTGCTTCTGCCCCGGTAGTACATAAAAATACAGCGCCTAATATCCAAAACCCATGCGGGTAAGTGGTTAGTAATTTAATGGCATAATATGGGTTAAAGGCCCTTAGGATACCCCAATCGTCTGAGAGATGCAAAATTCCAAATACGGCGAGCATGCCAAACCAAATGAGCATGATAGGGCCAAAGAGTTTACCTATTGAGGCAGACCCAAATTGCTGTAAAAAGAATAAGAATACCAGTATGCCTAAAACAATATAAATGATGGTGGATTGATGGATAGCTTTAAAAGAATCTATTTGTTTTAAGCCTTCAATGGCCGAGGTTACAGATATGGGAGGGGTTATCATTCCATCTGCCAATAGTGCGGCCCCGCCTATCATTGCGGGGATAACTAGCCACCTTTTTTGTCGCCTTACCAGCGTATACAACGAAAAAATCCCTCCTTCGCCTTTGTTATCTGCCCTTAAAGTTAAGATAACATATTTAACGGTGGTTTGTAAGGTAAGCGTCCATATAATACAGGATAAGCTACCTATAATAAGGGCTTCGCTTATTGATTTTCCGTTAATAATTGCGTTGAAAACATACAATGGAGAAGTTCCGATATCTCCATAAATAATACCTAAAGCAACTATTAAGCCGGCAGCCGTTACTTTATTTACATGCTTTGTCAATACTGATTAATTTTTTGTAAATGGATTGGAGCTATAGCAATAAATATGCTTTGCCATTACCAATACAAATGTATATTGAAACCCGCTATTGTAAAAAAAATAACATTGAAAGTGGCAAATAAGCCTAAAAAGCTTTTGCTACTAAATAAACTGTGTAGGATACAAAACCCATAAAAATTAGAAAAATTGCATTGTCTTTATAAAAATACTTCGCAAACAAAAATAGGGATAAATGCAAAAAAGGGTTTATTTTTTACCAACAAGGCATGCATAATTGATTGATTATTAATGCACAGGCCTATGGATTTTTTTTAGTGCTTGACCAGGAAAAGCGTAGGTATTAGTAATGCCGTTAAGTTAAGGCTTTAAATGTTAGTTTTACCTGACACCTAACCTTCTCCAAAAAGAGGTTAGCCTTAAATTAACGGCATTGAGTTATAAGGGGCTTTCGCAATAATTTAATAAATTAGCCTTCATCTTTGCTTAGAACAGGTCGTTTATCCCTTACCAAATCTATTTTTGTAATGGGGTAATATAATAAAGGTATCTGTTCTACAACTACATCGCTCTTATCTAACCCAAAAGCTTTTTCGTCGCTTAGGCTCATATCTTTCAACAAAAAATACGATTTTAACAACAATCCTTCCCGCAGGGCAAATTCATTTTCAATAGAAAGGAATTTTTCTATTACTACAAATTTAAAGTCTGGTTCGGGGTTGTATTTTGTTGATCCATCAGCCCTTATGTGCAGGTTTAATTCTTTGTTGGCCACTAATTCCTGCACTATCTTTTTAAAATATAATTCTGTTTTGGGCTGGATGCGAAAACCTATATTGATGTTGACCTTAATTACTTTATCATCTATCAATTCGGATACATCGTACGTCATAGTATAAGGCTCACTTGTTCTGTTGATGTGTAAAAACCAATATACATCTGCTCTTTTAGGTTTTTTAGAAAAAATAGATTTAATAATTTTCTCTTCAATTTGCGATTGGCTATTTGCTTTTGACAAGTATATTACATGGGTAGAAAATTTGGGTATGGCATCGTCTGTACTCAACTCCAGCAGTTGCTCTGTGTATTTTCCTATATCTACAAATTTCGTAAAGCGGTTATGTATTTTTCTCGCATAGTACCACACATACATTGTCATAAATATAAAAAGCTCAAAAAACAGAAACATCCATCGCTCTTTAATTTTAGCCACATTGGCAATAAAAAATGAGCCTTCAATAATAGCAAACACGCTTATGATAGCTGCCACATAAAACCTGTTCCATTTAAGCTTGAACCGTAAAAAATAATTGAGCAGTATTGTGGTCATCATCATAGCAACAGTAATAGAAAAACCATAAGCCGCTTCCATATTAGACGATGTTTTAAAATAAATCACCATTAGCACGCAGCCAAACCATAAAATGGTATTTACGCTAGGTATATAAATTTGCCCTTTAACATTACTCGGTTGCCTTACGGTTACCCTTGGCCAAAAGTTAAGGTTCATCGCCTCGCTAACCAATGTAAACGACCCGCTTATAAGCGCTTGAGATGCTATGATAGTGGCAGCTGTGGCTATTATTATGCTGGGCAGCAAAAACCAGTGGGGCATCATTTCAAAAAAAGGGTTTAATTCTAAAGAGGATATTTTTGTATCCGGGGCTACTATTTTTAAATAAGCGTTTGGCTGGTGCATAACCCAGGCGGCCTGCCCTATATAATTAATTACCAAGCTAATTTTTACAAATATCCAGGTAATGCGGATGTTTTTAATGCCGCAATGGCCTAAGTCGGAGTATAAAGCTTCAGCACCTGTAGTACATAAAAACACAGCACCTAATAACCAAAAGCCTTGATGGTAATTCACTAATAAATTATACCCATAATATGGGTTTAATACTTTAACAACACTGGGGAAATGTATTATTTCAAAAATGCCCACTGTAAGCAGCATTCCAAACCACACCGCCATAATGGGACCAAATAATTTACCTATTATTTGGGTACCAAACCGCTGAAAAAAGAACAAGCCTGATATTATGGCAATTACAATACTGGTGGTCAACAAATTTCCCGGAACAATTATTTTTTCCATACCGCTTACGGTATTCAATCCTTCAATAGCAGATGCTACAGAAATGGGCGGCGTGATAATGCCATCTGCCAGCAAAGTGGTAGCTCCCAAAATGGTAGGGATAACTAAATATTTGCTATAGCGGCGCACCAATGCGTATAAAGAAAAAACGCCTCCTTCTCCCTGGTTGTCGGCCCTTAAAGTAAGCCACACATATTTAACGGTTGTTTGAAAAAGCAGTGTCCAAAAAATTAATGAAACGCCGCCATACACCAATGTTTCATCAATTTTTTTTTCGCCTATAATTGCCTTTAGTACATATAGGGGGCTGGTTCCAATATCTCCATATATAATACCAAGCGCAATCAACAAAGTGGCAACGGTAACTTTTGTTGTAGTTTTATTTACAGTACTTATCATATAATTTTGGTAATCTTTAAAAGCAAAAAAACGAATATATAAATTAAATAGGACTATTGATTAAATTGGTATCGATTAACAACTATTTAATTGATAATAATATAGTTAGCTACCCCTAATTTGGCGCAAAAATACCATTTATTTTACTTTTAAGATACGCGATCAAATAAAAATAAAATCTAAGCCCCCTTCGTTAAACAGGATTTTTGGTTTTCTAAAATCAAAACCACATTGCTGGTTACAATTTAGTGAGCTTTCCTGTTGAGCCTTTTTCGCTGGCTTTTAATTGAAAAATATAAGTTGGTACAAGCCCGGCCTCCGTACGATGGCTAACGTATAAAATTGCTGTGTTGCTTTCGCTAGCCATTTTATTTATCAGTGCCACAACAATGGCAGCGTTGGTATCGTCAAGCCCGGCGGTTGGTTCGTCTAATATTAATAACGGCGGATGTTTTACCATGGCACGTGCTATTAATACCATACGTTGCTGCCCTAAGGAAAGCGTGTGGAAAAGTTTGTTTTTCAATTGCAGCATGCTGATAAGTGCAAGCCAATCATTAGCTAATTTTATTTGCCTTGCGGATGGTTTTGTGTACAGCCCTACAGAATCGAAAAAGCCTGAAATGATCATTTGCCCTACCTCAGTATAACGGCTAAACAAATCGGTTATGGAAGAAGTAAAATAGCCAATTTTTTGTTTGATGGACCATACGCTTTCGCCGGTGCCTTTTCGTTTGCCAAACAACAATAAATTTTGCCCATAACCTTTGGGGTTGTCGCCGGTAATTAATGATAGCAGGGTTGTTTTGCCAGCACCATTAGGCCCTATCAAATGCCAAAATTCGCCTGTGTTTATTTGCCAATTAATATCTTTAACAATTACCTGCTCGTCGTATTGTACGGTTACCTTATTAAACTGAACGAGCGGGTTGCTGATTAAACCAAATGCATGATCGGATTCCGGAATAGGCCCGGTAAAAAACGGTAGTCTGTTTTCCTGCTGATGATGGAAATAATCTTCCACATTTTTATAAATAACAATACTATTATCATCCTTAACACTAACAGCATTTGCAATAAACGGCAGCCTATCTGCAGCACGTGTAATTAGTTGTATGATGGGCGTATGTTTTGCAATATCTGTAAACAGTTGTAACAGTCGCCCCTGCGATGCGATGTCTAAATTATCGAATGGGTTATCGGCAATAATAAAGCCTGGCTTTTTGGAAAGCAGGTAAGCAAGCAATGCTTTCTTTTGCTCGCCGCCTGATAAGGTACGCAGATGCCTATTAGTGCCAGGGGCTACTTCTATGTGATTGTGCTGTTCTTCTTCGTCAACTAATTCATTAATTGTTATGGAAGAAAAAAGCGCCCCATCAAGATTATTAAAAGCGGCAAAAGGCCCGGTTGCTTTTTTGTTTAGGAGCTGCTTTACCAATATACTTTTATTGCCTTTGTTAGATAGGAATACGGCTATATGATTATTGAGCATTGATTAAATTTTAGTATAAATCTTATTACCAGGACAAGCGGGAAAAATTAATTAAGTTTATGCTTGGTGGTTGCCCGCAATAAAAAATGACTGGCTTATTGCCTTTGCTTCTTCAATTATTTCTGTAGGGAAATTATATAGTTCTAAAATCTTAATAGCATTGCTTTTTTTTGAAGGCCCCTTTTTTAGTGTATAGCCAAAACTTAATTGGCCATCTTCTATTGATTCCGCAAAATGGTATAATTCATATTCAGCTGCTAGCATTACTGCTAATTCAACATCGTGCGTTGATACAAATACGATATTGTTTTTTTTGTTTAAGAAAGACAGTATGGCTTTTGCCGCAGCAATGCGTTCAATGGTGTTTGTACCTTTAAATACCTCATCCAATATAAAGATATTCTGCCAGTTTTGTTTTGCTTCGTGTATTAATGCGCCCATTATTGTTACCTCTTCAAAATAATAACTTTTGCCTTCAAATAAATTATCGTCTATCCTTATAGACGAATGTACTTTAATTACCGGCGTTTTAAACTCATCAGCAAAACAAGTACAAATAGTTTGTGCCAGTACCGAATTAATGGCAAGCATACGAAGGAAAGTTGTTTTGCCACTCATGTTTGACCCCGTTATCAAAATACTCTTGTTTTGCACCTCCATATTGTTTGAAACACAATTTTCAATTAAAGGATGATAGGATTGTATGGAATGTAGCTCCTTAAATGCCGGCAAAAAAACAGGCACGCACGTTTTAAAATTACTGCTCCTCAAAGAAGCTATTGAAAGCGCTGTATCTATTGAGCCTGCATATTGAAAAAGATGTAAAATATCGCCCCGCTTATTCCTTATTGCCTCTATTAAATTATAAAAGATAAAAAATTCTATCAAAAAAAAAGCTTTTATAAAATCAATAAAAATTAAGGCAAATTGAGTGAGTTCATCTTTTAGTGATGGACCATCAAAGCTTAGCAGCTTGCTTTTTTGCTGAATGCTTTTTAGACTGCGGATACTATGCTTTATATTACCATTTTCGAAAGGAAGGTTACCGGAGCTTAATTTTTTGCAGATATTGATAAGCATATTTAACTGTGGAAACGACTTGTTAAAACGCTGCGTATGGTTCTTGTTGCGGTAATGAAGAAATATATTCAGCGCAAGGGGCACCATTAACCAAATAAATAAAAATGGATAAATTATTGAAGAAAGTACCAGAAGTAAAATTACGGCCATGTAAACCTTTATTAAGCTGAACCATGCAGGCTTGCTAGGTAATTTATCTGTTAACAAAGTAGCAATAAAATAGGCATTGTTATTATTAAGGCTTGATAATAATTGTTGCGCATTTTCTCTACTGGATTTATTGTTGGTAAAAAAATCAGACTGCTTGCTTAGCTCCTCAAGGGCAATTGTGTTGTTTGTTGGCCTGCTGCATTTATCAAACAAAAATTGCTGCCCTACTTTGCTTACGGTGCGGTCTATGAGGCAAAAAATATCCGTAAAGTCAATATCACTTTTTGTTTGGTTTGATAATTGGTGGAAATGGCTTTCCTTATGGTTTTCCAGATAGATACTGATAAGGTTAAAATTAAAATTTTCTATTTTTATGTTGCCCCATTGACTATTCAAATTAGCTGCCTTTTTCTTTTGTTTATTTTTAAATATAAAAGATGAAAGCATGCCCATCATAATTACGATAATGGAAACTGAAAGGAAATAAAGCATATAGTAATGGATAAGGTAGCATTGGCGCTAATTATTGTAAAAGTAATATTTAGCAACAACTTTTTGAATTAAAGGCAAATTACGCTGCTACACAAACTAAGCTTTACTGCATAGGTACAATACATAGTGATAAAAAATCCCTGAAAAAAAAACACCTATCGCACCCGTGGAAAGCATATGAAGCTCTGAATAGCTACTGTATTGGGGGAAATAATGAGGAGCCAATTAAGAATTAAGGATTAATGCCGTTAACTTAATCGGTTTTGCACCGAAGGGGCCAAGATCCCATCTCGCTTTGGAAAGAGGCTTGGGGGGTGAGGTAAAAAAACGAACAAGCCTTAACTTAATGGTATTGAATTAAAATAATTAAGAATTCTATCGGCTGGTTGCTTTAAAGAAGTTTTGATCGATATACTAAAACAAAAATGCACGGCCCTAAAACACAAGCCCCCCGCTTTGCAGCAAGGGGCTTTTACAAACTATAAGCACAAACGAAGTATAAGCACTTCAATAAAATATTGATAGCGCACCTGAAAAATTAATCAGGTTTTTTACCGTCTAAAAAGGTGTTGATGGTGCCAATTTCGGCCTGATTGTTTTCATCCGATTTTACGGTGTAATTACTGTAAAAACTTTCGACATCGGCAATGGAATTATGCAGCTCCATATTGCGGCGAAGGTAGGCAGGTACCGTTTCAAACTCGTTGTTCGGATCGGCCGCGTTAATATTGAATGACAAATTACGCAGTTTTGCAATTCGATCCATAGCCCGGCGCCGTAGGTCTTCTGTTTCGTCAGGCATAGCCCGGTCCTCAACAGTAGACATCATGATTGGCTGAGTTTGTTGTACAATTGGTTGTTGCCCCTCCGCCGCTTTTTTAGGATCTTCTTTAACCACCATCTGCATTTCCAATACAGGCTCGTCTTTCTGGACTATACTCCGCAAAGAGGTGGGTTCTTCTTTAAGATTGGAATCTGGTGTTGGTGTTGGCTTTTCCTCTACATATATATTCGAGGGTTTTGCCAAAAATCCACCTGTTGACGAGACAGATGCGCTAGCTTCTTTTTTATCTAATGAATATATTATTTTGGTGTCGGTTATAAGCGGTTTCTCAGCAGGTAACAGAGGTTGTGGAATATCAAATTCAATAACAGGTACTTGATCCGATGCCGAAGATATTTCAAAAAACACAGGTTCCTCATTCGTTTTTTCCACAGTATTTTTACTTGGTAAACTTACCAATTGTTTTATTGCCGTAGGAGCAGATAAAGTGGGTGCCATTGATGTATCTTCTAACTGGCTAACAATTTTTTCGGGTACCGGCACTGCTGTCTGTATTGGCACTATAGATTCTACAACATCAAATTGAAAGGTGGGCTGTTGCGGCTGCTGCATCTTCACCACTTCTTTTTCCGGAGTGGCAAGGCTTAATACAATCCTGTCTTCTGCCTTCTTTTCTACCTTGGGCTGATTGATTGTTTTTGCAAACGGATCTTTATGCTCAAAGCCGGTGGCAATAAGCGTTATACTAATTTCAGAACCTAAGGTATTATCGTAGCCCAAGCCTAAAATAACATCGCTATCCGGTCCCGCCTGGGCCATTAAATAGTTCTGTATAACTTCTACTTCATCCATTGTAAATTCATTTTCTCCTTCGCAACTGTTGATGTTGATGAGTATCCATTTTGCGCCACGGATATCATTATCATTCAGCAACGGAGAGTTTAATGCGTTTTCAATAGCCTGCTGTGCCCTGTCTTCGCCAGCTGCTGTTGCGCTGCCTAAAATAGCTACGCCGCCATTTTTCATTACGGTGCAAACATCTGCAAAATCCACATTGATCTGGCCGGTGCTATTGATAACATCGGTGATACATTTAGCCGCTGTTGCCAGTACATTATCGGCTTTGGCAAAGGCTTCCTTCATTTTTAAATTACCAAACTGGTGGCGCAGTTTATCGTTGCTAATTACCAGTAAAGTATCTACATGGTCTTTTAACAAACGAATGCCTTCTTCGGCCTGGGCCAATCTTTTTTTGCCTTCATACGCAAATGGCGTAGTAACAATACCTACCGTAAGTATGCCAAGGTCTTTACATATTTTTGCGAGTATCGGTGCGCCGCCAGTACCGGTACCGCCGCCCATGCCTGCTGTTATGAAAGCCATTTTTGTGTTTACTTCCAGTATGCGCTTTATTTCTTCCAGGCTTTCTTCGGTAGCCTGTTTACCTATTGCCGGGTTAGCGCCGGCACCAAGCCCTTGCGTTAAATGTGGCCCCAGCTGAATTTTGTTTGGCACGCTGCTTTGCGCAATGGCTTGTGCATCTGTATTGCAGATGATAAAATTTACGCCTTCGATGTTTTGCGAAAACATGTGGTTTACCGCGTTGCTTCCGCCACCGCCAACACCAATTACTTTGATGATGGACGATTGTTCTTTTGGCAAATCAAAATGTATCATAATTATGTTCCTCCAATCACCACTATACCTCGTTTTGTATTAAAATTTAGCAGTGCTTTTTTTAAGTTTTTGTTTTCTGTTTCTGGTTAGTAAAATAGAAAATCCGTATTGTTATTAGTATATATGCTGTATTAAAATTTCGAATCTTCTTCTTCTTTAAAAAGATCTATTAAACCTATCTTGAAAGAATCCATAAACCCTTTTAAAGATTTACGCTCTTTAACCTTTGTTACTTTAAATTCTTCCTTTTCTGTTGCGGAGGTTACTGTATCTATAACTTCGTCTACTGGTAACTGTTGCAAGGCTACAGGTACTTCTACCCGGCGAAAATTTTCTTCAAAATTTTTCTTTTTGTTTTCGTAATCGTTGTAGCCTTTTAATATCAAGCCAATACAAGTACTGTACATTGGCTTTGCTAGTTCATCTATGTGGCCGCCTGCCAAATGTTCGTTAGGGTAGCCTATCCTTGCGTTAAGGCCTGTTACATATTCTGTTAACTGTATCAGGTGCTTTAGCTGAGAACCTCCACCAGTAAGGATGATACCGCCATTCAGCAGCCGTGTATCCAAACCAACCTGTTTTAGATGATAGGTAACAAAATCCATTATTTCGCTCATGCGGGCCTGTATAATGCCTGCAAGGTTTTTTACGCTGATCTCTTTTGGTTGCATGCCACGCAGTCCTGGGATAGTAATGAAAGCATTGTTTTTTGTTTCATCTGCCAGGGCACTACCAAACTGAACTTTCATTTGTTCGGCCTGGGTTTTTAATACGCCTAAGCCATTCTTAATATCGTTGGTAATATTTTCGCCGCCAAAAGGTATTACTGCTGTATGCTTTAAGATGCCTTCATAAAATACGGCAAGGTCTGTAGTGCCGCCGCCGATATCAACAATTGCAACGCCGGCTTCCAGGTCCTGGTCGCACATAACGGCTGCTGCAGATGCTAATGGCTGCAACACTAAATCCTGTGTGTGCAGCCCGGCTTTTTCTACGCTGCGGTTAATGTTGCGGATAGCATTTTTATCACCAGTGATGATGTGAAAATTGGCGCCCACTTTTACACCGCTATACCCAATCGGGTTTGGAATATTTTGGAAATTATCTACCGTAAACTCCTGCGGTATCACATCAATTATCTGGTCGCCTGCTGGTATGTAGGTGCGGTATTGGTCAGCAATCAGGCGGTCAATTTCTTCCTGGCGTATTTCGTCATCGGTATTTTGGCGCACAATATCGCCACGTGTTTGCAAGCTTTTAATATGATGGCCCGCAATGCCCACGTACACCTCATTCAACACAAGGTTTGGGTTAGATGCATAACAGTTTTCCAAAGCTGTTTGTATAGCTTTAATGGTTTGGTCTATATTAAGCACCATACCATGTTGCACGCCATTGCTATTGGCACGGCCGAAGCCTAATATTTCTAATTTCCCATATTCATTTTTGCGACCGGCGATGGCTGCTATTTTTGTGGTACCAATATCAAGGCCAACAATAACCGGGTTGGTATTAGCCAGCCCATTATCATTTGTGGTGTTTTGTTCGTTGCTCATAATTGTGTGTTTGTATGTGTTTGTTTGTGTTTCTGGTTTATTGTTTTTTGTTGGGCTTATTCTATAGGTCCCCTCCGCTTTTAATCCGCCATCCTAAAAAATTCTTAATTCTTGATTCTTAATTTCTTTCAAAAGATCGTTAATATTCATTGCCCGGTTTTGTTAAAACTGGTTTTTTATTTATTGGTTTATTAGCCGGTTTTGATATTGGTTTTAGCAACAATGCTTTTGGCTTTACAACTTTGCCTGCTGCTGGTTTTGCGGCATGCTGTACTATTGTTGGTTTAGGTTTTGCCCCACCGCTTGCCGGCTTTATTGTAGCTGGTTTTTTAGCAGTCGTTACTGGCTTAGGCTTATTTGCAGCCGCTGGCTTTGTAGGCGCTGGTTTTATAATTGCTGGCGATGCAACAACGGGAAAAACTTGTGGCTTTCTTTCACTTGCGCCATTGGCATGGCTATCGTCCCTTTCCATAGATTCCTGTATCAGGTTGATGTTGGTGGTATTGTTCTCATTATCCTGCGCCATAACCTGTAACGAATCACTAGCTTGCCTTTCGGCATTTTCCGCTATTGCCTGCATCAGTTGCAAGGTGCGTAGCGAGTCTGATGATTTATCTTCTGCACCTTTTCTTTTGGCTACTATTTGCCCACTGTATTGCACGTTGATGGTACCATATTTATTCCACCCGGCTTTTACCATTACCTGCTGATAAAACTTTTGCAGCTTGCCAAATTTTTCATCCAGGTTATTCGCATCCCCAAACACAATTATGTTGTTGCCAATTTTTGGCACCATTTCAAAATCACGTTGAGGCGTTATATCAACCTGGTCTATAATGGCCGCACGGAAAGTGTCTTTTTGTATGGCGATACTAACGGCCAAGATATCTTTCAGCAAAGCACTGTCAGGCTTGGATAAAATCCCTTTATCTGATGGAAAGCCAGTAAACACGGGCAGCCTAGCAGAAAACTTATCGCTTAGCGGCAGCATGGCAAGCGAAGTATCAATATAAAAAGTGGCGCCGCTTTTTGTGAACACCCTTGCCATCGGCTCTCTTTCAAATACATTTACCATTAGGCGGTTGTTGTTATCAAAAAATAATTGCGCTGTTTTTACCCAAACATCTTTTTGTAATTCAGCCTCTATTTCCCTTAAATCAAAAGCACTTATTATTTTGCCTTTGGGGCTGCCATCTACAATGTTTGTTATCGCATTAAGGATATCTTTTTTATCGACAAAAAAGTTATTATCTGCACCTTCAATACTAATGCTTATGCCACTGCATAATTCGCCGTCTTTCTTTTTAATAGCCGCTACCAGCAATACGATAGTACCTGCGCCTACGGCAAGCCATAGTACAGTAAAAACCCAGTGTAGTATCGTTTTTTTATTTGCCATTTTTAGCTTCCTAAGTAGTAAATATTTCTTTTATTGGTGCAATCAATGTGTCAATATCGCCGGCACCGGCAGTTATTATTAAGGTGCCTTCATAGCCTTCTTCAACGTGAGCTTCTTTTTCTTGCGTTAAATGTTTTAATAAATCTTCTTTGCTTATTACCATTTTGCTTTCGCTGTGCATGCCGTTTAATACCAACTCGCTTGTTACGCCTTCAATTGGTTGTTCCCTTGCGGGGTAAATGGGTAACAATATTATTTCGTCGGCCAGGTCCAGCACTTCAGCAAACCCTTCTGCTAAATCTTTTGTGCGGCTAAACAAATGCGGCTGAAATATTACAATGCATTTTTTATTGCTAAATAATTTTTTAGCGCCCGTTATTAATGCCCTTAGCTCTTCCGGATGATGAGCGTAGTCATCTATGTACACCAGCTTATCCGTTTTTATGATATACTCAAACCTTCTTTTTACGCCTTTAAAAACGTTGACTGCAGCCACAATTTTTTCATCTTGAATTTGCAGGTGATGCGCTACCATAATTGCTGCCAACAAATTTTCTATGTTGTGCATGCCGCCCATGTTCAGCACTACATTCTTCAATACCCAATTTTTTGTTACCACATCAAACTTATAGCTTCCATTATGCATATTGATGTTTGCAGCATACACATCGGATTTATCATTTTGCAGATGGTAAGTAAGATGAGTGTCGCCTTTGAGGCCATCGTTTCTTTTTAAGCCAAGCTTGCTTAACAACAAACCGCCCTTTTTTATTTTGCCAGAAAAATCAATGAACGCTTGCTCCATGTTTTCTGCAGTGCCGTAAATATCCAGGTGGTCTGCATCCATGCTGCTGATGATAGCTACGTCTGGGCTAAGCTTTAAGAAACTCCTGTCGTACTCGTCGGCTTCTACTACACATACATTATTATCGCTGCCCCAAAAGTTGCTATTGTAGTTTACTGCAATGCCACCGAGGAAAGCGTTGCAGCCATACCCGCTATACTTTAATATATGGGCTACCATTGTGCTAATGGTTGTTTTGCCATGCGTGCCTGCGATGCAGATATTAAAAGAACTGTTGGTAATGGCTTGCAGCACATCGCTGCGCTTTACTACTTTGTAATTGTTTTGCTGATAGTAATTAAGTTCCTTATGATTTTTCGGTACCGCCGGCGTATATACCACTAACTGTGCCGCTTTATCTATCAGTCCGATATTATCTTCAAAATGTATTATTATTCCTTCGGATGCTAATTGTTTGGTTAAAGGCGTAATAGTTTTATCATAACCACTCACTTTTACACCGATGCTGTTGAAGTACCGTGCCAGCGCACTCATGCCAATTCCACCAATGCCTAAGAAATAAATACTTGGTGCAGATGATGCATCTTCTGCAGGCCTTACTTCCAGTGATTTTAGTATGTTGTTATAATTATTCATTTACTATTATTTTACCTCACCCCCAGCCCAACTCCGGGTTAGATGGGAGTATACCCTTCGGGGAAAAATTTATTTACTGCCAGTTTCTGCTGAACAGGCCGCGGCCTGTTCCTACAAAGCCTCCGTATTTATTAAACTTAAAATATTATTTGCTATTACATCATCCGCATCTGTTATGGCGAGTTTGGTAATGTTTGTTTTTAAAGATTCTATTTTTGCTTCATTGTTTAATAAGGCGATAATTGCGGGCACTAATTTTTCAATGGCTTCACTATCTTTTATCAGGATGCCTGCATTTTTATTTACCAAATTTGTTGCGTTTACCGTTTGATGGTCTTCGGCGGCAAATGGATAAGGGACGAATAATGCCGCTTTTTTTTGCACACACAATTCGGCTATCGCCATGGCGCCGCTCCTGCTGATAACCGCGTCTGCCGCCGCATAAGCATACTCCATCTGGATGATGAAATCGTTTACCCACACGTTTGGCTTATCCAATGCTTTTTGTTTTGCAATTGCTACATAGGGCTTGCCTGTTTGCCAAATCAGTTGCAGATTATTTTTTTCAAAATCATCTAGTTTTGCTGCTAGTGCTTCATTGATGCTTTTTGCACCGAGGCTTCCTCCGATGGCTACGATTGTTTTTTTGTAAGGGTCGAGGTTGAAGAAGCGGATGGCATCTTCTCTTGTAACCGTGCTTTTAGCAATCGTTTCTCTTACAGGATTACC
>JANXVN010000046.1 GCA_025351645.1 Ferruginibacter sp. | reverse complement strand
CGCTATATGCTACCTGGCTGCCATCAACATACATATAAGTACCATTAGTAGTTGATAGAGTAACAGTGGCAACATGCCATGCATTGTCATTATATGCTGCAGTTGAATTAAGCGTTTGAAAACCTCCGTTGTAAAGCCCGAAATATAACTTTCCGGCACTGTTCATATAAAGATGCCTGTCAAATTGGGCGCTTTGCCCTACCTGGGTTGCGCCAAAGCCCATTAGCTTGCCGCCTTTAACAGTAGCCGTCTTAAACCATATAGAAATAGAAAAATTGGTGGGATTTACATATTTTATTGAACTGGAAAGGTATTGGCTAATACCATCGAATGCGTATGCGCTACCAGCCGCGCCAAACCTGTCTACAGCAGCTGTTGGGCCATTTTGAAAAGTGCCGTTGTTTACGCCTGTTTCATCAGTGGCATTGCCATTTAGTTTATAATTTGTAATAAGGTTTGTGGTTGGCACGCTAGTAAACAGCACGCCCCCCACCATAATGGTAGCCATGTTAGATTCGTTAGACGCCACATAAGGATTGGGGGATATATTATTGGTACTGCTTAAGATAGCATTTCTAAACACGTAGTAAGTGCCGGGCGTATTAAAAGGCACTGTAGAGGTAGAGGGGGTTAATGTAGCACTGGTAGCACCTCCTATATTAATGCGGGTGCCCCCGGGTGTTGTGCTGTATGTCCATTGATAACCTGTACCTGAAGTAGTTATGCCGGTAGGCAAAGTGCCATAAACATTGCCGCTAATGGTCGCCCCCGAACTAGAAACACAATAATTTTGCGAAGTGTTAGCTGTTAGCTGGTTGGTAAATACTAAGGTTAAGTTATTAAACATTATTTCATTGCCGCCGCCATTTTCGTAATACTCGAATAGCAGGTTGCTGCTACCTGTTAGGTTAAAAAGTACGGATGATTTTGTAGTAAATCCCTGGTCTGTCCAATTATTACAAACCATAACACCATCTACCGTAAGCCTGCAGCCGTCATCAGACCCCAGGTTGGCTACGTACATCCCCGATTTAGTAGAAGCCATCCTGTATTTTACTGAAAAAGTTTCTGTGTAGATGGACCTTGTAGTTGCGGCTGATGAATTGGACGTAACCGAAAAGCAAGTTGTGGCGCCTCCAAATGATTCATCAAAATTTAAGGGCTCTGTGTAATGGCCGATATAGTTCCCAAAGTTGGTGCTATCGTATACATGGCCAATCCACGAGTCTGTGCCTGCAGTAGCCTGGCCATCTGCCGAGGTAGCATAATTAGTAACTGGTATCGTTGCGCTGGCAGTACACAACGTAGTGGTAGTGCGGGATAGTATAGTATAGGAGCCTGCAGCCAAAGCACTGAACACGGGTGATGTTTGATAGGCACCTCCGCCATTGATGCTGTATTGATGGGAAGCTACTCCATCGGTTGGTGTTGCGGTTATTGTGCCTGTAGATCCGCCAACGCAGGTTTCTGTAGCAACAAGTGTTGGTGCCGATGTACAATCCGTTGCTTTGTTGCTGGTTAAAGCTGTGCTTAAAGCACCTTCGCTTACTGCATATACTTTCCAGTAGTAAGTAGTATTTGGCGTAAGGCCTATTTGTATAGAAGATGTGGTATTAGCCGCAGTTTGCGTAACAAAAGTAAAAGTTACATTATCTGTGGAACTATAAATGGCAAAGCCAGCTTCGTTAGATGAAGCGTCCGTCCAGTTTAAAGTTTCTGAAGAAGTTGTATTATTTGAAAATACAAGCCCTGTTGGCGCAACTGGCACCGGGGCAGTAAAAGTAAATGTTTGCCCGGTTACAGGCTTTGTCGCAATATTGTTGGTTTCCGCAGTTGTGCTAGCGGCAGCCGTATTTGTACTACTTGATATGGACATAAAATTTCCAGCGCCGGTAGTAGTACCCGCAAGCCCTATTGAAGCTGATGCAGGTCCGGCAACTGTACCTGCCTCTGGCCTGTAAATAAAATCTATTCTGCCAGTTGCTTCATATAATTTAACCTGAAAAGATATAACGGCGCCAGTTGCAGGCGAATTCCATTTTACATTTAAATATTGTAAAGTAAATATCCTTGTCCCTACCGCACCAGTGGTTAGGTAAGAAAGGTTAGTAGTTGCTTGTAAATCCAAATCATCCCATAAAGGCGCTATCAAAGGGCGTGGGCTGCCACCTCCCGAAAGGTTATTTAAAGAGGTTGCTGCAGTAGCGCTGGCACCCATTGTTATCCATCCATTAGTGCTTGCAGATAGGGTGGTGATGCGAGTGCCCATATACCAAAAATCGAAGCCGATAGGGATAGCGTTAAAATAACCTTCGTCACTACTACCAGTAGTTATTGATGGGTTAGTAGGCGCCGCAAGTACAGTAAACGTACCCAGCGAAGGGGCAAAAGTATAGTTGGCTATGTTTTGGGCAACAACCTGTTGTTTTAAAAATATAAAAGCAAGCAATAAATAACAGGTTGCCCTAAACATAGAATGTAAATTTTTTTTCATAGACAATTTGGAATTAGTGGAAACTTTGAACCTGATAAAAATAAGATACTTAAATTTTGTTTATATTTATTTGTAGTAGCTTTTACACTTTTTTTGATAATTCCTTAACATATATAATTTATCTTGATAATAAAACTCAAAAAAATATACTATAATTTCAATAAATTATATTTTAAAGTTTTTTTTTATTAATTAAATACTTAAAGTATAACCACCCACTAAATAAATGAAATACATCTGGCAGCTTCTTTTTTGTATAAGTTAAAGATTTTTACTGCCTGGTATCTCCTTCCTAATGCTTTTTATTTCACTTTGGGGGCTTACCCATTTCTTCTGTGTGTAATGTATAATCTTTGTAGTAGCTCTTAGCGGTTATGAATAAAAATTAAAATGTCTTCTAAAAAAATATATACTGGTTATTTACGTTCTTAACTAAAGTCCAAAACTGTGAAAAAAATAGCTATTCTAATTATTGCATTTTTTTACCTGCTACCTGCTATGGCGCAACCTGTTTATAGCGATTCGCTTGGCTTATTAAAAGCGCAAAAAAATAATATCATCAATGCCGGAACAATCCTTAAAATAGAGAACCTCGGCACTGCCATCAATACCGCATTGCCAGAGTTACGGCCAACCATTTCTGCAGATGGCAGCCTGCTTTTTTTTATCTGCCAAAACCATCCGGAAAATACAAAATACCATGAGATACCAAACTCGCAGGATATCTGGTTTTCTGAAAGGGACAGTTCTGGAAAGTGGGGTACTGCGGTACATTTGGGCTATCCACTAAACACTTATTATTACAATGCCGTATTTTGGGTATCGCCAGATAATAACCGCATTATGATACGCAATGCATTTATAAACGGCGACTATGCAGGTAACGGCGTAAGCATGTGCCACCTTACTGAAGAAGGGCTTTGGAGCAAACCGGAAATGCTGCGCATAAAAAATTATGCAAAATACGACCGGGGCCATCAAAATGGCGCGGTAATGGCCCACGATGGGCAAACATTATTATTTTACATGAGCAAAGAAGAAGGCAGTTTCATCAATGAATTATATGTAAGTTTTTTAGAGAAAGAGGATACCTGGACGGAACCAAAAAGCCTGGGCAAAAAGATAAATTTTAAAAAGTTTAACCAAACAACCCCTTACCTGGCGCCCGATGGAGTTACTTTATATTTTAGCAGCAACCGCCCTGGTGGAAAGGGTTACATGGATATTTGGATGAGCAGGCGCCTGGACGACACCTGGCAAAACTGGAGCGACCCGGTAGATTTGCCAGAGCCCATCAACACCGATGACATGGATACTTTTTTTACGCTGGATGCCGGTGGCGAATACGCTTACATGAGCACCGAATTAAAAAGTTATGGTGCCAGCGATATCGTACGTGTAAAATTATTGGAAAGGGAAAGGCCTGACCCGGTAATACTGGTGAGTGGAAATGTGTACAATAAAAAAACTAACAAGCCATTAAGTGCATCGCTAGTTTATGAAACCTTGCCAACGGG
>JANXVN010000023.1 GCA_025351645.1 Ferruginibacter sp. | reverse complement strand
GATGCAGGCTTTGCACACCGCATAATAAACTTGTTTGATGGGCGTGTGGTGACAGAAAACTTTCATGTGTAATAATAAATCTACAGTACCCTTTATTTAAAGTAAGTCTGGGGATTTTAATTAAATTATTATCAATCAATGCCAGATAGCTGACATGGAAATTAAAATCTACCGATATATTTCAGGAGTTTTTTAAAAACTGTCTTTCTCAAATGCAATAAAGCCTTTATGATAAAAAATTATTTCAAGATAGCTTTCCGCAACCTGCTCCGTAACAAAGGGTTTTCTTTTATAAATATAATTGGCTTAGCTATAGGCATGGCAAGCGCAATCCTTATTTTTTTATGGATAGTCAACGAGACGAGCCATGATAAATTCCATGCAAAAAAAGACCGCCTGTACATTGCCAGCAACCGTGATAAATTTAACGGCGAATCATGGGCTTGGCAGCAAACATCAAAACCTTTGGCACTTGCCTTAAAAGCAGATTATCCGGATGTTGAAGATGCAGTGCGGTATTTAGACCAGGACTTTTTATTTACGGTGGGAGAGAAACATTTAAGCGTTAGAGGCGGCGTGGCAGACCCTGGCTTTTTTGGCTTGTTTAGTTTTCCGTTGGTTGAAGGTAATGCCAGCAATGCTTTGGGGAACAACAATGATATAGTAGTTACAGAAAAATTAGCAAAAAAACTTTTTGGCAATCAAGAAGCAATGGGTAAAACAATCCGCATTGATAGCGTTGATTATTTTACGGTAACTGGCGTGTTAAAAGATTTGCCCAACAATACCAAGTTTACTTTTGACTATTTATTGCCGTGGGCATACTTAAAAAAGATTGGGCAGGATGATAAATACTGGGGCAATAATTCTGTTAAGACGTACATTCTTTTAAAACCAAATATAACTCAGGCAAGCTTTGATGCAAAGATTAAAAATATAACGATTGACCATACAAAAGAGAGCGACAAATCAACCACAGAAGTATTTACACAATTGATGAGCGACTCCTGGCTGTATTCCAAACCAGAGAATGGCAAATATGTTGGCGGACGCATAGAAAGAGTAAAATTATTCAGCATTATTGCCGCCTTCATTTTACTAATAGCCTGTATAAATTTTATGAACCTAAGTACCGCACGTAGCGAAAAAAGGGCGAAAGAGGTAGGCATACGTAAGGCTGTTGGTGCGCAAAAAAAATCATTGATCTTTCAATTTATTGGTGAAAGCGTATTAATATCTTTTTTAGCCGGCATTGTGGCTATTGTACTTGTAGAGTTAAGCCTATATGGTTTTAACCAGCTGGTGGGCAAACATTTATACCTTGATTTTGCTAATCCTTATTATTGGCTCGCCGCAATAGGGTTTATTTTATTTACTGGTTTTCTTGCTGGAAGCTATCCTGCATTTTCCCTTTCATCTTACCAGCCCGTGAAGGTTTTAAAAGGCACTTTTAAGGCAGATAACGCATTGGTTACACCCCGTAAAATTTTAGTAGTGCTGCAATTTACTTTTGCTATTGCGCTTATCATTTGTACAGTTATAGTACAGCATCAAATTAAATACGCCGAAGCAAGGGATACTGGTTATAGCCGTAATAACCTTGTGTACACTGCATTGCAAGGAGAAACTGAAAAGCACTATTCGCTTATAAAAAGTGAATTACTCGGGCAGGGTGCGGCAATAGCTGTAACAAAATCAATGAGCCCTATAACGCAAAGTTATGGCGATAGCTGGGGCTTTAAGTGGGCAGGCAGTACGCCTGCTGATGAAAAAATAGATTTTGCAAGGATGTCTTCCGATGCTGATTTTGTAAAGACGTTGGATGTAAAATTAGTACAGGGAAGGGATATTGATATCACCCAATACCCTGCAGATTCTACCGCCATATTGTTGAATGAAACTGCGCTAAAGATAATGCGGCTGAAAGACCCGCTTGGGCAAATAGTAAAAAACGATGGGAAGGATTGGCACATTGTCGGCATAGTAAAAGATTTTATTTATCAATCACCCTATGAAAAAATATTTCAGCTGGTAGTGCAAGGGCCAGCCGAATCGTTTAACATTATTCATGTAAAATTAAATCCTGCAAAAACCGTAACAGCAAACCTTGCAATAATGGAGCAGATATTTAAAAAGTACAATCCGCAATACCCTTTCGATTATAAGTTTGTAGATGAAGAATACGCCACTAAGTTTGATGATGAAAAGCGAGTAGGTAAGCTGGCAGCGCTTTTTGCAGGGTTAACAATCTTTATTTCTTGTCTTGGTTTATTTGGGTTGGCAACTTACATGGCTGAAAACCGCATTAAAGAAATTGGTGTACGCAAGGTGTTAGGAGCAAGCGTTGGCAGTATTACTACTTTATTATCCAAAGATTTTTTAAAACTCGTTATTCTTTCTTTCCTCATTGCTTCGCCTTTTGCATGGTGGTCTATGAGCAAGTGGCTGCAGTCTTATACTTACCGTATTAATATACAATGGTGGGTGTTTGCGGGCGCAGGCTTACTGTCTGTTATAATTGCTTTAAGCACGGTCAGTTACCAGGCTGTAAAAGCAGCTACAGCCAACCCGGTTACAAGTTTAAAAGGTGAGTAAGAGAGTTATAAGTATGAGTTATGGGTTATGAGTGATGAGTTTTTTCGGGTTGTAGGGTAGTCATTGTTTGATAAGAATCGCCCCTTTGGGGATGATATGAGGGTAGAGGGCGATGCAAGAATTTATACCAGCGAGGCTATGTTAAACCGAGCAAAAAATAAATGTAAAAGCTTTTAAAAAGTAAGCAATGATTAAAAATTATTTCAAAGTTGCCTGGCGCAACTTAAAACGGCACAAAGTTTTTACAGCCATTAACCTGGTTGGTTTAATAGTGGCATTTACCAGCAGTATCCTTGTTTTTTTAGCTGCTTATTTTGATCTTTCGTACGACGGTTTTCATACCAATGCTAACAATATTTACCGTACCCTTAACCAGGTGCAAACTGCCGAAGGGGTAAGGTATGGCAACTCTATGGCCTATCCTTTGGCACCCACTTTGAAAAAGCAATTTTCAGAAATAAAATATGCTGCCAGGATTAAATATGGCAGTGGTACCATTCGTTACCATGGCAAAGATTATAATAAATCCATCCGCACTACCGACCCTGATTTTTTAAAAATGTTTTCTTTCCCGATGGTATCGGGGAATGCAGACAATGCCCTGAATGGCCTTAGCAATATTGTTATCAGCAAGTACATGGCGAAAGTTGTTTTTGGAGCCGAAGACCCGATGAACAAAACAGTACAGGTAAAACTTGACAATGTATGGGCTAATTTTATTGTAACTGGCGTTATCAGTGATTTTCCGGATAATTCTTCCATTGATTACGATGGGCTTATCCGAATAGAAAATGCAGGGGATTATGTTCAAAATAAAAACGAATGGAATAACCAGCAGCACAACGTATTTATACAACTGGCCGATAACGTAAGCCAGCCCCAGTTTGAAAAAAAGATACAGTCTTTTTTAACTAAAAATAATCCACTCAGCCCGGAGGACATCCAAAAATTAAATGTTAAGCCTGATAAATTTGGCAACTATGCCACTTTGGTATTAACGCCTTTAAAAGATGTTCATTTTTTTGATAACAGCACTGGCGGTGCTAAAAAAATGTATGTGTATACGTTATTTTTACTGGCATTTTTTATCATGCTCATTGCCAGTATTAATTTTATCAACCTGTCCATTGCCCGTTCTTTTACCAGGGCAAAAGAAGTCGGTGTCCGCAAATCTATCGGTGCCAATAAGCGCCAGCTGTTTTTACAAATATGGGGAGAATCAGTATTGGTCTGCGCTATCGCTTTTATCATTGGTTTACTGATTGCTTATCTTTTACTACCACCTTTCCGCAACCTGTTCAATACATTATTGCCTTTTTCATTTATAGCACAACCGGTAACCTTGCTTTTTACACTGGGCTGTTTCCTGCTTGTGTCGCTGGTATCTGGTGGGTATCCTGCGCTGGTAATGTCTGGCTTTAATACCATTGAAATTTTAAAAGGAAAACTAACACTGAAAAAACGTGGTGGCCTTCGTAATGCGTTAATTGTAATACAATTCTCTATCGCCATTTTACTGATCTGCAGCACCGTTATTGTATTGCAGCAATTGAATTACCTGCGCAAGATGCCATTGGGGTATGATAAACAGCAGGTAATCAGTGTGCCCATCAACAGTAGTATTGAAGGAGGAAAATTTGTTGAAAAAATGCGCAACCATTTTTTGATGGATAATAATGTTATGGCAATTTCTGGTACCAGTATAAATATTGGGGATGGTTTGGACAATAGTAGCAACAGACAGAGTTATGGTTTTAATTATGGCGATAAAGCCATCCAAACCGACTGGGTCTTCGTGGATTATGGTTACCTAAAAACACTGGATATGAAATTGATTGCAGGCAGGGATTTCGATAAAGCTTTTGCTACAGACGCTGCCACCGCCATCATTATTAACGAGAGTATGGCAAAACAAATGGGTGATAAGGATGTGGTGGGTAAATTTATATGGCCGGATACGTCGCAACCAAAGTTGCAGGTAGTAGGCGTTATCCCTGATTT
>JANXVN010000016.1 GCA_025351645.1 Ferruginibacter sp. | reverse complement strand
GGTAAAAAAAATAAAATAAAAGTAACAGTTTTAAATTGGGCTTACTTCCAAAAACTATATGGCTTCGCCTACCTCAGTTACATAAGTTACTAAATGAATGTAAAAGAAAATACCTTCTTTACCTTTTAGAACATTTATGATAAAAAATAAATAATAGTTTTAAGGGCAAACTTATTTAACAATAAAACTGAACAACAACTGCAATTTTAAAAGGCCATTTCATCACCTTTGAATACCCTATACACCGTTAAAAAAATGATCCGGATATCAAGCCATATATTCCAGTTTTCTAAATACCATATATCGTTATTAACCCGCATTTTTAATTGTATTTCGTCAGTAATTTCACCTCTATATCCATTTATTTGTGCCCAACCAGTAATACCCGGTTTTAAAAATTGCCGTATCATAAACTGATCTACAATTTTCGAATAGTCATCTGTATGCTTTACCATATGAGGCCTTGGACCTACCAAACTCATCTCGCCTTTTAAAACATTAATGAATTGAGGAAACTCGTCTAGACTTGTTTTTCTGATAAATTTACCCACCTTTGTAATTCGGTTATCATTTTTGGAAGCTTGTTTAAAATCAGAGTCCTTATTAACTTTCATACTTCTAAACTTTAGACAACGGAAACCTTTATTGTTTTTTCCTGTACGGATTTGAGAAAAGAATACCGGTCCCTTAGATTCTAAATAGATAATCATTCCCAGAATGGGTATCAGCCAGGAGAGGATAAATACAACTACAAATAAACTTATTGCAATATCCATTATTCTTTTTTTAATCCTATTACCCACATCATCCAGAGGCTCACTTCTTAGTGACAAAATTGGCATATCCCTAATATAATCAATATGAATTGGTTTGTTGATGAACACTGAAAAATTGGGTACTACTTTAAACCTAATACATGCTTTTTCTGCTTCCTCAATCATTGTATATATAAAATTATTTTGTTCGGGCGTGATAGTAGAAAAAATTTCTTGCACCTCCATTTCTTTAGCAATAGCAATTGTATTTTTTATAGAAGAAAGTATGGGGTAGCGTGAAAGTTCAGTTACATTTCTTGTATCTTCTGTATAACCAATAAGTTTAGAGTTAAGTCCTTCTTCCTCAAAAAAAGCTTCCAGTTTTTTTGAAGTTTCATTGTAACCAATAATAAGTATTTTATTTATTAAATAATCTTTTGATTTAAAATGATAATAAATTCCCAAATATAAAAATCTGTTAAAAATTAAGCCAAATGCAAAACTGCACAACATTACAAATATGAAATAACGTGATATCTCAAATTTTCTTAAAAAGAAAAGATAGAAAAGTATAGATATTACCCATATTAAATATACTTTGACAGTACGTTTTATAAAAAAATCAAAATTAATGATGATATGATCAGAATATGATCTTGTTCCTATTGCAAGAAACATCCATAAAATATTAAATATTGCCCAAAGTTCCAGGTAGGAATTAAAATCTTTAGGTATTATTTTCGCACTTACTATAAACTTAGATACAAAAAACACCAGATTAAGTATAATTATATCTAATATTATAAGAGAAACTTGCAGATAATATTTAAATTGTTTATTCATTATTATAGTGATAAATTATTATCATTTATAAAGAGACATTACGAAATTGTACAGTATTTATTATCCAAATTACAAAAAAAAATATTCTATTAAATTTTCGTCGAATACTTATGTTTCCTTTTTTGAATATTTAAATTGTTTTTTTAAAAAAAGCAGAATCTTTTTCAATGGCATAAAAATAAATTTTATCCCATCTATAACTATAATGTCGTCTAATATATTGATGGTATGCAAACCGGCATTAAAATTACTCATGCTATCAGCAGTAATTTCAAAGTAGTGCGTTTCTTCAAATTCATTTACTGTTAACTTTATAATTTTATTAATGGTGATTGATTTACCATAATATTCTTTACAATTTTGAGCTGGTCTGTATATTGCGCCATCCACCTCAATAAAATTTC